>NZ_MPOR01000017.1:0-115075 GCF_001896155.1 Pseudomonas sp. FSL W5-0203 | reverse complement strand
TCGCCGATGGTAGTGTGGGGTTTCCCCATGTGAGAGTAGGTCATCGTCAAGATTAAATTCCGAAACCCCAATTGCGAAAGCAGTTGGGGTTTTGTTTTGCGCGCTCGAAAAGTGTCCACCTTGTCCCCGCACGCCTGTCAGGCTGTGCCCGCCCCGTGCGCCACAGTGCTAAAGTCCACCCCTCGATTTTGCTTTTCCCAAGGAAGCCGTTATGCCGGACGCGACGTCCCTCAGCCCTGGATTCATGGTGGTTCACGGCAACCGCCTGGACGAACTGCGCAGCCTGGTGGTCAGTTGGATGCGCCGTTACCCACTGGCGCCTTTGGAAAACGAAATCGCCCTGGTACAAAGTAACGGCATCGCCCAGTGGCTGAAGCTGGCCTTGGCTGAAGATCCGCAAGAAGATGATATGGGCGGCTGTGGCATTGCCGCAGCCATCGACGTACAACTGCCTGGCAGCTTTATGTGGCAGCTCTATCGCATGGTCCTGGGCCGCGACGAAATCCCGCCCAAGTCCCTGCTTGATAAAGCCCCGCTGACCTGGCGCCTCATGCGTCTGTTACCCGAGCTGATCGACCAACCGCACTTCGAACCTCTGCAACGCTTCCTGACGCAAGACACCGACCTGCGCAAACGCTACCAACTCGCCGAGCGCCTGGCTGACCTCTTCGACCAATACCAAGTCTACCGTGCCGACTGGTTGGAAGATTGGGCCGCAGGTCGGCACCAACTGCGCAATGGTCGAGGTGAGTCCAAACCGCTCAACCCAGCCAACTGCTGGCAAGCCGAGCTGTGGCGCGCGCTGCTGCTGGATGTGGGTGAAGCAGGCATGGCCGAAAGTCGGGCCGGCGTACATCAGCGTTTCATCGAGCGCATCAACAGCCTTGAACAAGCACCGCCCGGCTTGCCTCCCCGGGTGATCGTCTTCGGCATCTCATCGCTGCCGGCCCAGGCGCTGGAAGCCTTGGCGGGTCTGGCCCGTTTCAGCCAGGTCCTGCTCTGCGTGCATAACCCCTGCCGCCATCATTGGTCGGACATCGTCGCTGACAAGGACTTGCTGCGTAACGAATACAAACGCCAGGCGCGCAAAGCGGGCATGCCCGTCACTATCGACCCACAAACTTTGCATCAGCACGCCCATCCGCTGCTCGCTGCCTGGGGCAAGCAGGGCCGTGATTACATCAGTCTGCTGGACAGCTACGATGATCCCAACAGCTACCGCGCCGCATTTCGCGACGGTCGTATCGACCTGTTCAGCGACAGCGAACCCACCACGCTGCTCAACCAACTCCAGGACGATATCCTTGAACTGCGCCCGTTGAATGAAACCCGTGAACGGTGGCCCGCTGTCGACTTGCAACGCGATACTTCGATCCGTTTCCATATCGCCCACAGCGCCCAGCGCGAAGTAGAAATCCTCCACGACCAATTACTTCATCGCTTCAGCGCCGACCCCACCTTGCGCCCTCGGGATATCATCGTCATGGTCCCCGACGTCGACAGCTACGCACCGCATATTCGCGCGGTCTTCGGCCAGCTCGAACGCCATGACCCACGCTTTATCCCCTTCACCCTCACAGACCAAGGTCAACGTGGCCGCGACCCGCTGTTGATTGCTGTGGAGCACCTGCTCAAACTCCCCGACAGCCGCTTCCCCGTCAGCGAAATCCTCGATCTGCTCGACGTCCCGGCCCTGCGCGAACGCTTCGCCATCAAAGAGCGTGACCTGCCCACCTTGCATCGCTGGATCGAAGGGGCCGGCATCCGCTGGGGCCTGAATGCCGAGCAACGCGCCGGTTTGGGCCTGCCCGCGGAACTGGAGCAGAACAGCTGGCGATTCGGCCTGCGCCGTATGCTGCTGGGCTATGCCGTCGGCACCGGCACGGCCTGCGACGGTATTGAACCTTATGACGAAATCGGTGGCCTCGATGCGGCCTTGATCGGCCCGCTGGTCGGCTTGCTCGACGCCTTGCACGATGCCCATCAAGCGCTATCGGAACCCGCCGCGCCACAGGCCTGGGGCGAGCGTCTACAACGGTTGATGCAGCTGTTTTTCCTGCCCAGCAGCGAGCACGATGACTACCTGCTGGGCCAGCTCGAACAGCTAAGAGAAACCTGGCTGGAAACCTGCGAATCCGTCGGCTTGCAAGACGAGTTACCCCTTACGGTAGTACGTGAGGCATGGCTTGCCGGATTGGATCAGGGGCGCCTGTCCCAGCGCTTCCTGGCGGGAGCGGTCAATTTCTGTACGCTCATGCCCATGCGTGCGATCCCGTTCAAGCTGGTCTGCCTGCTCGGCATGAACGACGGCGATTACCCGCGGGCCCAGCCACCCCTGGATTTTGACCTGATGGGCAGCGATTACCGCCCCGGCGACCGTTCTCGCCGTGAAGACGACCGCTACTTACTGCTCGAAGCGCTGCTGTCAGCCCGTGACCAGCTGTATATCAGCTGGGTAGGCCGCAGCATCCGTGACAACAGTGATCGCCCGGCCTCGGTACTGATCGGCCAACTGCGCGACCACTTGGACAGCGGCTGGCAGCACGCCAACAATGATCAGCCGCTGCTCGACGCAATGACCCAAGAGCACCCGCTGCAACCCTTCAGCGCACGCTACTTCCACGAAGGCGATTCGCTGTTCAGCTATGCCCGCGAATGGCAATTGCTGCATCAGGCACCGGCGGTCATCACCCAAGAGCAAGGCTTGACCCCTCACCAACAGGAAGAACCCCTGAGCCTTGGCCAGTTACAGGACTTCCTGCGCAATCCGGTCAAACACTTCTTCAGCCAGCGCCTGAAAGTATTCTTCGAAGCCGCTGAAGTGCCCCTGGCTGATGAAGAACCCTTCGTGCTGGACGCATTGCAACGCTACAGCTTAAGCGACAGCCTGCTGAACGCGGCACTCACCCAACCCGACCAACTCGATCAGGCGCTCAACGCCCAGGCCCTGCGCCTGCAAGGCAGCGGCCTGCTGCCGATGGTCGGTTTCGGTGAATGCCTGCGTAACGAGTTGATCGAGCCGTTGCCGGACCTGGTGCAACGCTATCAACACCTTCTAGCGCTGTGGCCCACCCCGCATACTGGCGCTGAACCGATCAGCTTTGCGTACCAAGGTATCCAGCTGGAAGGTTGGATCAGCGGTCTGCACCGACGCAGTGATGGCGGACTGTTAAGCGTCACCACCATCCCCAACAGTATTGGCTCGATCAAGACACGCAAGTGGCACCGCCTCATCCGCCCTTGGGTCAATCACGTGGTGGCCTGCGCCTGTGGCCTGCCCTTGAGCACCGGCCTGGTAGCCAGTGACGACACCTTGTTGTTGGCCCCACTGGACAAGGCCGGCGCCGAGGACATCCTCGGTAACCTGCTGTTGGCCTGGCACACGGGAATGAGCGCGCCGCTACCGGTCGCGGTGAAAACCGCGTTCGCCTGGCTCGGCCAGACTGACCCCGCCAAGGCCCAAGCGGCAGCGAGCAAAGCCTATGAAGGCGATGGCATCACCACAGACGGCGAACGCCGCGAAACGCCTGCCCTTACGCGGCAATTTCCCGACTACGCGGCCCTGGTCGCCAGTGAAGAGTTCGAAGGCTGGTGCGAAACCCTGTATCGCCCGCTGATCAACGCCCCCTGGCGATCGCTTTCCAGCACGGAGGCTGACGCATGATCGGCAAACCCTTGGCCCTGGCGTTCCCGCTCAAAGGCAGCCAGTTGATTGAAGCCAGTGCCGGCACCGGCAAGACCTTCACCATCTCCGCCTTGTACCTGCGCTTGGTGCTCGGCCACGGCGGCGGTGAGTCCGGTTTCGGCCGCGAACTGCTGCCACCGCAAATCCTCGTGGTGACGTTCACCGACGCCGCCACCAAGGAGCTGCGTGAACGCATCCGCATCCGCCTGGCCGAAGCCGCGCGCTTTTTCCGTGACGAAATCGAGCAGCCTGATGCGCTGATTGCCGACCTGCGTGAGCAATATGAACCGCAGCAATGGCCCGCCTGCGCTAACCGGCTGGACATCGCCGCCCAATGGATGGATGAAGCCGCCGTCTCGACGATCCACAGTTGGTGCCAGCGCATGCTGCGCGAACATGCGTTCGACAGCGGCAGCCTGTTCACCCAGACCCTGGAAACTGACCATAGCGACCTGCTGGGCGAAGTGCTGCGCGACTACTGGCGATTGTTCTGCTACCCAATGCACGACGATGCCCTCAACTGGGTGCGCAACCATTGGGGCGGCCCCGCGGCGCTGATGCCACGGGTGCGTGCGTTGTTCGGCAGCGAGCGGCCCACCGACGAAACCCGCGAGCCAGCCGAACTGATCACCGCCTGCCTGCAAGAACGTCGTGCCGCGCTGGTTGCTCTCAAGGCACCCTGGCAACAATGGGCCGCCGAGCTGCGGGATATCTGCCTGCAAGCCGTGGCCGCCAAGGCGGTCGATGGGCGCAAGATGCAAGCGCGCTACTTCGAGCCCTGGTTCGAAAAGATCAGCGCCTGGGCCGCTGACGAAACCCTGGAACAACTGGACATCGGCACCGGCTTCACCCGCCTGACGCCTGACGGCATGGCCGAAGCGTGGAAAGGCGAGCCGCCGCAGCACCCTGGCATCGAGGCCATGGCCAGCCTCAAAGCCAGCCTCGACGCCTTGCCAACGCCCGACGCGGCGGTGCTGCAACACGCTGCCGGCTGGGTCGGCAAACGCTTCGAGGAAGAGAAACGTCGCCGCGCCGAGATGGGGTTTGACGACATGCTGATCCGCCTCAACGCCGCCCTCCAGGCAGACGGTGGCGAGCGCCTGGCCAGCGTGATCCGCGAGCAATTCCCGGTGGCCCTGATCGATGAATTCCAGGACACCGACCCGGTGCAATACAGCATCTTCGACAGCATCTACCGCATCGAAGAAAACCACCTCGACAGCGGCCTGTTCCTGATCGGCGACCCCAAGCAGGCGATCTACGCCTTTCGCGGCGCCGACATCTACACCTACCTGCGCGCCCGGCAATCCACCACCGGCCGTCATCACACCCTGGGCACCAACTTCCGCTCCAGCCATGCGATGGTCGAGGCGGTGAATCACGTGTTCCAGCGTGCGGAAACCGGTCGTGGTGCGTTCCTGTTCCGTGAGCCCAATGGGGATAACCCGGTGCCGTTTCACCCGGTGCTGTCCCAAGGCCGCAGCGAACACCTGCAGGTCGACGGCCAACCAATGCCGGCCATGAACCTTTGGCACCTGCCCACCGACCAGCCGATTTCCAACGTGGTTTACCGTCAACACCTGGCCGCCGCCTGCGCCACGCAAATCGTTGCGCTGCTCAACGGTGGGCAGCAAGGCACGGCGGGCTTTGTAATAGAGGGTAACCTCAAGGGCGTGTTGCCGTCAGACATCGCCATCCTCGTGCGCGATGGCAAGGAAGCCCAGGCCGTGCGTGCCGAACTGGCCAGCCGTGGCGTGCGCAGTGTGTACCTGTCGGATAAAGACTCGGTGTTTGCCGCCCAGGAAGCCCATGACCTGTTGGCCTGGTTGAAGGCTTGCGCCGAACCCGATGTCGAACGCCCGCTGCGTGCCGCCCTGGCCTGCGTCACCCTGAATTTGTCCCTATCGGAGCTGGAGCGTCTGAATCAGGACGAACTGGCGTGGGAATCACGGGTGATGCAGTTCCGTGGCTACCGTGCCATCTGGCGTACCCAAGGCGTGTTGCCGATGCTGCGTCGCCTGCTCCACGACTTCAAGCTGCCGCAAACCCTCATCGCCCGCAGTAATGGCGAGCGGGTGCTGACCAACCTGTTGCACCTCAGTGAATTGTTGCAACAGGCCGCCTCGGAACAGGATGGCGAGCAGGCGTTGATCCGTCATTTGGCCGAGCATCTGGCGCTGTCGGGACAGGCCGGTGAAGAGCAGATCCTGCGCCTGGAAAGCGACGAGCAACTGGTCAAAGTGGTGACCATCCACAAATCCAAGGGCCTGGAATACGACCTGGTGTTCTTGCCGTTCATCTGTTCGGCCAAGCCTGTGGACGGCAGTCGCTTGCCGCTGCATTACCACGATGGACAGGGCAAGTCCCACGTCAGCCTGCGACCCACGGCCGAGCTGATCGCCCAAGCCGACGATGAGCGCCTGGCCGAAGACCTGCGTTTGTTCTATGTGGCCTTGACCCGCGCCAAACACGCCTGCTGGCTAGGCATCGCCGACCTCAAGCGCGGCAATAACAGCAGCTCGGTCTTGCACCTGTCGGCGTTGGGCTATTTGCTTGGTGCTGGCGCGTCGTTAGGCGAATCAGCGGGTCTGGCGCGCTGGTTGCTGGACTTGCAGCAAGGCTGCGCGGCCATCGGTTATGACCATGTGCCGGACGCCCAAGACATCCTGTTCCACCCGCCGCGCAATCAAGCGACCCTGCTCGCACCATTGCTGCCTGAACGTAAGGCCACGGAAAACTGGTGGATTGCTTCCTACAGTGCCTTGCGCATTGGCGACAGCATGAGCGCCGCCAGTCTTGAAGCACCGGAAAGCCCCCAGGCCCAGAAACTGTTCGATGACGAACGCCTCGACCCCGATGCGCCACGGGAAGTGGTGGCGTCCGGCGGTGATATTCATCGTTTCCCACGCGGTCCTAATCCAGGCACCTTCCTCCACGGCTTGTTGGAGTGGGCCGGTGAAGAGGGTTTCAACGTGACGCCCGAGGCCATCGAAAAAGCCGTGGGCGCACGTTGTAACCGCCGCAACTGGGAAGGCTGGATCGTCACCCTCAGCGGCTGGCTGGGTCATCTGTTGCAAACGCCGTTGCCGCTGTACAACGACCACGTGACCTTAAGCGGCCTTCAGCAGTACCAGATCGAAATGGAGTTCTGGTTCGCCAGTCACACAGTCGATGTGCTGGCCCTCGACAAACTGGTGTGCCAGCACACCCACGGCGGTGTTTCCCGTGTGGCCGCTGAGCCGGTGCTGCTCAACGGCATGTTCAAGGGGTTTATCGACCTGACGTTCGAACACGATGGCCGCTACTACGTGGCGGACTACAAATCCAATTGGCTCGGCCCCGACGATTCGGCCTACACCCAGCAAGCCATGGAGCACTCGATTCTTGAGCATCGGTACGACCTGCAATACGTACTTTACCTGCTGGCCCTGCACCGCCAGCTCAAGGCGCGCCTGCCTGATTATGACTACGACCAGCACGTCGGCGGCGCCCTGTACCTGTTTCTGCGTGGCACCCAGTCGGTGAGCCAGGGGGCGTATTTTACCCGGCCGCCCCGCGAGCTGATCGAAAGTCTGGATCTGCTGTTCCAGGGCAAGCCTATCCCGCCCAAGGTCGAGCCCGTCTGGGAACAAGGAGTGTTGCTATGAGCCTGTCGCCGTTACCGCTAGAGGAGCTGGCACCGCTGAGTCGCGCCACCGACCTGGTGCAGTTGCTTGAGCGTTGGGTCGAGCGTGGCTGGTTGCGGGCCCTGGACAAAGCCTTCGTCGGCTTCCTGCATGAGCTTGACGCCCAGGCCGACCCCTTGGTCTTGTTGGCGGCCGCCTTGACCAGCCATCAACTGGGCCATGGTCACGTCTGCCTTGACCTGTTCGAAACCCTCAAGGCGCCGGACTTCGCCCTGTCATTGCCGCCCGAAGGCGACCTGCACACTGGCGCCATGCTGCTGCCGTCGCAATTGCTGCACGACCTGGACGGTGCCCATTGGTGCCATGCCCTGGCGTGCAGCCCATTGGTAGCGCTGGCGGTCGATGGCAGCGACGCGGCCCAGAGTCGTCCGTTGGTGTTGTCTGGCAAGCGCCTGTACCTGCGCCGCTACTGGACCTACGAGCGACGTATCGACCGCGCCCTGCGCCTGCGCCTTGCGAACGTGGAGCCCGCAGCTGCCGATTTGCCACAACGCCTCAACCGCCTGTTCGACCAACCGGCGCCCGACGGTGTAATTGACTGGCAAAAGCTTGCCTGTGCCCTGGCAACCCGCGGCGCCTTCAGTATCGTCACCGGCGGCCCCGGCACCGGCAAGACCACCACCGTGGTGCGCCTGCTCGCGTTGTTGCAGGCACCCGCTGTGGAGTCCGGCAGCCCGTTGCGTATTCGCCTGGCTGCGCCCACCGGTAAAGCCGCTGCGCGCCTGACCGAATCCATCAGCCAGCAAGTGCTGTCACTGACAGTGCCCGACGACGTGCGGGAAAAAATCCCGACCCAGGTCACCACGGTTCATCGCCTGTTGGGCAGCCGTCCGGGCACCCGCCACTTCCGGCATCACTTGGGTAATCCATTGCCGCTGGACGTGCTGGTGGTGGATGAAGCCTCGATGATTGACCTGGAAATGATGGCCAACCTGCTCGATGCCTTGCCGCCCCATGCGCGTCTGGTATTGCTGGGCGACAAGGACCAGTTGGCGTCGGTGGAGGCCGGTGCGGTACTCGGCGATTTGTGCCGTGACGCCGAAGCCGGCTGGTACAGCCCGCAGACTCGGCAATGGCTGCAAGCGGTCAGCGGCGAAGACCTCAGTGCCAGCGGCCTGCAAGAAGACCTCGACGCCCGTCATCCCCTGGCCCAGCAGGTGGTGATGCTGCGCTATTCGCGTCGTTTCGGCGAAGGCAGCGGCATCGGCCAGCTGGCGCGCCGGGTCAACCAGCAGAATGCCGAAGAGGCACGTCAGTTGCTGGCCGCGCGCCGTCATGACGACCTGTTTTGCCTAAGCCTCAAGGGCGAGCATGACCACGCCCTTGAGCGCTTGGTGCTGGACGGGCAGGGCGACGGCGCCCAGGGTTATCGCTACTACCTGAACCTGCTGCAATCGGCACGTCCACCTCTGGATACGCCGCGCGATGACCCGGCCTGGACCTATTGGGCGCAACAATTGTTGCAAGCCTTTGATGCGTTCCAATTGCTCTGTGCCGTGCGCAAAGGGCCCTGGGGGGTTGAAGGGCTGAACCAGCGCATCACCGCGGCCCTGCGCAAAGTCCGCCTGATCGAAGGCGACGAGCAGTGGTACGAGGGCCGTCCGGTCTTGATGACCCGTAACGACTATGGCTTGGGCCTGATGAACGGGGACATCGGCATCGCGCTGAAACTGCCCGAAAGCGATGGCGGCCCCCACGTGCTACGCGTGGCCTTCCCACGTAACGATGGCCAGGGTGGCGTACGTTTCGTGCTGCCCAGCCGCTTGAATGATGTCGAAACCGTGTATGCGATGACCGTACACAAATCCCAGGGCTCGGAGTTCATCCATACGGCGCTGATCCTGCCGGATGCTTTGAACCCGGTGCTGACCAAAGAATTGATCTATACCGGTATTACCCGCGCCAAGCGCTGGTTCAGCTTGATCGAGCCCCGGGGTGGCGTGTTTGAAGAGGCGGTACGGCGCAAGGTCAAGCGTTTGAGCGGGTTGATGCTGGAGTTGGACGCCGCACCGGAAAAAACTGACTGATAGGTCATGAAATATTTCTGATTCAGATGTCTGATTTTTCTGAAAAAATAGTAGGCCCCGTGCCAGCCGTGCTGCGCGGGGGGTCCCGCCGCTGTGCTATCGTTGCGGCATCACCCTGGAAAATACCTGAGAGAAGTGCTGCATGAACGTGGCTGTCTCGCCCACAGAGCGCAGTTTGAGCTGGAGACGCATGTTGCGGGTGGCGGTTCTGTGCCTGCTCGCGCCGCAGGTATGGGCGCAGACGCCCAGCCTCGCCGAGCAGCGCGCCCAGGCGGTCACCCAGGTCGTGCTGGGTATTCTCAGCTACGCGCGGTGGCCGGTGGAGCCTGCGCAATTGCGGCTGTGCATTGTCGGGCCGACTCAGTACACCGATGACCTGGTCAAAGGCACTACCCAGGCCACCGGTCGTCCGGTGCGGGTGCGGCGCCTGCTGGTCGATCATCCGGATATCGTCAATGCCTGCGACGCCATCTACATCGGCAAAATCACGCCTGACGAACGCAACCGCCTGTTTACTTCGTTGATTGGCCACCCTGTGCTCAGCATCAGCGAAGGGGGCGACCAATGCACGGTGGGCAGCCTGTTCTGCCTGCGGGTCAGCGATGAGCAGGTGTCATTCGAGGTCAATCTGGATTCCGTCGCCCGCAGCGGCGTGCGTATCCATCCCAGTGTGTTGCAGTTGTCTCGCCGTCGAGCGCCTGGCTCATGAGCCGCGATAAAGTGCGGCCGACCCTGCGTTCGGTGATTGCCCGCGGGCATATGATCCTGGCGCTGGTAGCGGTGACCCTGGCCAGTGTTTCCCTGACCCTGCTCGGCGTGCTGGCCCTGCGGGTTTACGCCGAGCACAACCTGCACCTGATCGCCCGCTCCATCAACTACACCGTGGAAGCGGCCGTGGTGTTCAACGATAGCGCGGCGGCCACCGAAGCCCTGAGCCTGATTGCCTCCACCGAAGAAGTGGCCCAGGCAGAAGTATTTGATATCAACGGCAAGCTGCTGGCGCGCTGGGTTCGCCCGGAAACCGGCATGTTGTCACGGGTCGAGCTGCAAATAGCGCACGCCCTGCTCGAACAGCCCATCAGCCAGCCGATTCTGCGCCAGGGGCAAACTGTCGGCAGCATCCACCTGGTCGGCCACGGTGGCAGCCTGTTGCGCTTTTTGCTCAGCGGTCTGGTCGGGATTTTGATCTGCACAGCGCTCAGCGCCTGGGTGGCATTGCACCTGTCGCGGCGTCTATTGAATGGCATCACCGTGCCATTGCAACGCTTGGCCGCCGTCGCCCACGCCGCCCGCAGCGAACGAGACTTCGACCGCCGCGTACCCTCGGCGCAGATCGCCGAGCTCGACAGCCTGGGCAGCGACTTCAATGCCCTGCTCGGTGAGATGGAGGCTTGGCAAAGCCACCTGCAAAGCGAAAACGAAACCCTGGCCCACCAGGCCAGCCACGACAGCCTCACCGGCCTGCCCAACCGCGCGTTCTTCGAAGGCCGGCTGATCCGCGCCTTGCGCAGCGCCGCCAAGGTCAACGAGCGGGTGGCGGTGTTGTTCCTCGACAGCGACCGCTTCAAAGACATCAACGACAGCTTCGGTCACGCCGCTGGCGATGCCGTGCTGGTGGCCGTTGCCGACCGCGTGCGGGCGCAACTGCGCGAGGACGACCTGGTGGCGCGCCTGGGCGGTGATGAATTCGCGGTATTACTGGCGCCCCTGCACAAGGCCGAAGACGCCCATCGCATCGCCGACAAAATCATTGCCAGCATGGACATGCCGATCCCCCTGCCAGGTGATACCCAGGTGTTGACCTCCCTCAGCATCGGTATTGCCATTTATCCCGAGCATGGCGCCACTCCCGGCACCTTGCTCAACGCCGCCGACGCGGCGATGTACCAGGCCAAACGATTGTCCTCGGGCGGCCAGCAAACGGCGGAGTCGGAGCATCCCGTCGTCAACGTTCAACACAGGAGTTGATTCCCTTGTTCGCTAACACACGCATTTTATTTGTTTCTTTACTCGTCGCTTTCCTGGCCCTCAGCGGCTGCCAGACGCCACCCAAAGGCCTGACCCCGGCGCAAGTCGCCGTGCTCAAACAACAAGGCTTCGAGCTGACCGATGAAGGCTGGGCCTTCGGCCTGTCCGGCAAAGTGCTGTTTGGCAGTGACGTCGAAACCCTCAACAAACCCAGCACCGACATCGTCGAACGCATCGGCCAGGCCCTGGTAGGCGCGGGTATCGAGCGTGTGCGTGTCGACGGCCACACCGACGCCTCCGGCAAAGAACCCTACAACGTGGCCCTGTCCCTGCGCCGCGCCAAAAGCGTGGGCAAGGTGCTGACCCGCGTGGGCATGAAAGAAGAAAACATCCAACTGCGCGGCCTGGGCAGCAGCGAGCCGGTGGCGCCGAATACGACCACAGCAGGCCGCACCGAGAATCGCCGGGTGTCAATTGTAGTAATCGCAGACTAAGCGGGTTCTGCTTCCCCCAGCTGAAATGCATTCAATATGTGGGAGCTGGCTTGCCTGCGATGGCGGTTGATCGGTAGATATAGCTTTTGCTGATGCACCGCTATCGCAGGCAAGCCAGCTCCCACATTCAGTCTGCAAACCTGATCTCCCGCGTCTCCCCCATCAACAACCCCTGATTCTGCTCCGTCACTTCCCGGATGTAATCCCACAACAACGTAATCCGCTTCAACTTCCTCAAATCCTCCCGGCAATACATCCAGAACTGTCGCGTAATCGCGATCTGCTCCCCCAGCACCGGCAACAACCGCGGGTCCTGCGCTGCCAGAAAGCACGGCAATATCGCCATCGACCGGCCTTGCTGCGCCGCCACGTACTGCGCGATCACGCTGGTGCTGCGCAAACTCGCGCTGGCGCCGGGCACGACGTTGGCCAGGTACAGCAGCTCCGAGCTGAACGCCAGGTCATCCACGTAGCTGATAAATGGATGCTCGGCCAAATCCGCAGGTTTGCGGATCGGCGGGTGTTGGTCGAGGTAGTCCTGGGTCGCATACAACTGCAATTTGTAGTCGCACAGTTTGCAGCACACATACGGTCCGTGTTCCGGGCGTTCCAGGGCGATGACGATGTCGGCTTCGCGCTTGGACAGGCTGATGAAGTGGGGCAGGGGCAGGATGTCCACCGAGATCGCGGGATAAGTGTCGACGAAATGGCTCAGTTGCGGGGTGACGAAGAAGCTGCCGAAGCCTTCGGTGCAACCCATGCGCACATGGCCCGACAGTGCCACGCCCGACCCGGACACCTGTTCGCAGGCCATGTGCAGTGTGCTTTCGATGGATTCGGCATAACCCAGCAACCGCTGGCCTTCGCTGGTGAGCACGAAGCCGTTGGTCCGGGATTTTTCGAACAGCAGCGTGCCGAGGGACACTTCCAGTGAACTGATGCGTCGCGACACGGTGGTGTAGTCCACCGCCAGGCGCTTGGCGGCCACGCTGGCCTTGCGGGTGCGCGCCACTTCGAGGAAAAACTTCAGGTCATCCCAGTTCAGGGCGCCCAGGGAGGTGATGTTTTTTTGCATATTGGACCGGATTTTATGTGCGTTCTTATTAGAGATTTGCACATCTATACTCCAAAAACAGTCCGAACGCCTCATTCTTCAAGGCGATTCAACGCCTTGGTTCTCTGCATAACGATAAGATTCTGGAGACCACATGAACGCATCTGCCGATATTTCCGTGCAACAGGTCAAGTTGCTGATCAACGGCGAGTGGGTCGAGTCCAAAACCACCGAGTGGCAAGACATCGTCAACCCGGCCACCCAGCAAGTGCTGGCCAAAGTCCCGTTCGCCACTGCCGATGAAGTCAACGCCGCCATTGACGCTGCCCATCGCGCTTTCCAGACCTGGAAGCTGACACCGATCGGCGCGCGCATGCGCATCATGCTCAAGCTGCAAGCCTTGATCCGCGAACATTCCAAGCGCATTGCTGTAGTCCTCAGCGCCGAGCAGGGCAAGACCATTGCCGATGCCGAGGGCGATATTTTCCGTGGCCTGGAAGTGGTCGAGCACGCCTGTTCCATCGGCACCCTGCAAATGGGCGAGTTCGCCGAGAACGTGGCCGGCGGCGTGGATACCTACACCCTGCGCCAGCCTATCGGCGTGTGCGCCGGCATCACCCCGTTCAACTTCCCGGCGATGATTCCGCTGTGGATGTTCCCGATGGCGATTGCCTGCGGTAACACCTTCGTACTCAAGCCTTCCGAGCAAGACCCGTTGTCGACCATGCTCCTGGTGGAGCTGGCGCTGGAAGCCGGCGTACCGGCGGGCGTGCTCAACGTGGTGCACGGCGGCAAGAGCGTGGTGGATGCACTGTGCACCCACAAAGACATCAAGGCGGTGTCCTTCGTCGGCTCGACGGCCGTCGGCACCCATGTCTATGACCTGGCAGGCAAGCACGGCAAACGCGTCCAATCGATGATGGGCGCCAAGAACCACGCGGTGGTGCTGCCGGATGCCAACCGCGAGCACACCCTCAACGCCCTGGTCGGCGCCGGTTTCGGCGCGGCGGGCCAGCGTTGCATGGCCACCTCGGTGGTGGTGCTGGTGGGGGCGGCCAAGCAGTGGCTGCCAGATCTCAAGGCGTTGGCACAAAAGCTCAAGGTCAATGCAGGCAGCGAAGCCGGCACGGATGTCGGCCCGGTGATTTCCAAGCGCGCCAAGGCACGCATCCTTGAACTGATCGAAAGCGGCGTGAAAGAAGGCGCCAAGCTGGAGCTGGATGGCCGCGATATCAAGGTGCCGGGCTTCGAACAAGGTAACTTTGTCGGCCCGACTCTTTTTTCGGGCGTGACCACCGACATGCGCATCTACACCGAGGAAATCTTCGGCCCGGTGCTGGTGGTGCTGGAAGTCGACACCCTCGATCAAGCCATCGCCCTGGTCAACGCCAACCCGTTCGGCAACGGCACAGGTCTGTTCACCCAGAGCGGTGCGGCGGCGCGTAAATTCCAGAGCGAAATCGATGTGGGCCAGGTCGGCATCAACATCCCCATCCCGGTGCCAGTGCCGTTCTTCAGCTTCACCGGCTCCCGCGGTTCCAAGCTCGGCGACCTGGGCCCTTACGGCAAGCAAGTGGTGCAGTTCTACACTCAGACCAAAACCGTCACCAGCCGCTGGTTTGATGACGACACGGTCAACGATGGCGTCAACACCACCATTAACCTGCGCTGAACCTGGGAGACGATCATGAAGATTGCATTTATCGGCCTGGGCAACATGGGTGCGCCCATGGCCCGCAACCTGATCAAGGCTGGGCACGCGCTTAACCTGTTCGACCTGAACCAGGCGGTACTCAAGGAACTCGCCGAACTGGGCGGCACCATCAGCAGCTCGCCGTGTGATGCGGCCCAGGGCGCCGAACTGGTGATTACCATGCTGCCGGCCGCCGCCCACGTGCGCAGCGTGTGGCTGAATGAAGACGGTGTACTCGCCGGCATCGGCAAAGGCATCCCCGCCGTGGATTGCAGCACCATTGACCCGCAAACCATCCGTGAAGTAGCGGCTGCGGCAGCCAAACAAGGCGTGGACGTGGCCGATGCGCCGGTCTCCGGTGGCACCGGCGGTGCCCAGGCCGGGACGCTGACCTTTATGGTTGGCGCCAACCCGGAACTGTTCGCCACCCTGCAACCGGTGCTGGCGCAGATGGGCCGCAATATCGTGCACTGCGGCGATGTCGGCACCGGGCAAATCGCCAAGATCTGCAACAACCTGCTGCTGGGTATCAGCATGGTCGGCGTCAGTGAAGCCATGGCCCTGGGCGATGCACTTGGCATTGATACACAAGTGCTGGCCGGCATCATCAACAGCTCCACGGGGCGCTGCTGGAGTTCCGATACCTACAATCCTTGGCCAGGCGTGATCGAGACCGCGCCATCATCGCGTGGCTATACCGGTGGTTTTGGTGCCGACCTGATGCTCAAGGATTTGGGCTTGGCCACCGAAGCTGCACGCCAAGTGCACCAGCCGGTGATCCTCGGCGCAGTGGCCCAGCAGCTGTATCAATCGATGAGCCAGCGTGGGGAAGGGGGCAAGGACTTCTCGGCGATCATCAACAGCTATCGCAAGCCCAAATAAATACCTGTGGCGAGGGAGCAAGCTCCCTCGCCACAGCTTTTGCTGGGTCAGGCAAACACAAAATACTTACGCACCGTCTCGACCACTTCCCACGTTCCTTTCATCCCCGGTTCCACCACAAAGATATCCCCAGCCCGCAAGTGGATCGGCTCCATGCCTTCAGGCGTGATCACGCAGTAGCCTTCCTGGAAATGGCAGTATTCCCACTTCACGTATTCCACGTACCACTTGCCCGGCGTGCAGATCCAGGTGCCCATGATCTTGCTGCCGTCTTCGCTGGTGTAGGCGTTGAGGTTGACAGTGTGCGGGTCGCCTTCGAGCTTTTCCCATTTGCAGGCATCCAGGACCGGCAGTGGGTGGGTGTCGCGCAGTACGGTGATGGGCTTGGTCATGATGACTCCTAGGCAGGGAAGGGAAAGCTCAACCCTAAGGCCTCGGGCGTTGCGCCAGTGGTCTGAACTCGACATTGGGATGCCCAGAAGCGCAGTCACCTGAACACCGCAGTCCCCTGTGGGAGCCGGGCTTGCCCGCGATGACGCTGGCACAACAAGCATCTCCATTGCCTGACACTCCGCTATCGCGGGCAAGCCCGGCTCCCACAGGAGGTCTTGGTGTATCTGAGCGACAGATCTGTGCATCAAACCGCTGTTTCCTCGCAGTAACTGCGAAATATTTCCCGTAGCGCGCCAGAATTCGCAAGAAAATTCAGAGCTGGCCCTCGTATCATTCACCCCAGTACCCCGTGAGAGCCTTGCAATGAAACCAATAAAAACGTGGTGGGATATCAGCCCGCCCTTGAGCACGGCCACCCCGACCTGGCCGGGCGATACACCGTTCCAGGAAGAGCGCGTGTGGCAGTTCGGCCCGGAGTGTCCGGTAAATGTGGGGCGCGTCACCCTGTCGCCGCACACCGGTGCCCATGTGGATGCGCCGCTGCATTACTGCGCCGATGGGGCGCCGATTGGCGAGGTATCGCTGGATGTGTACATGGGCCCGTGCCGGGTATTGCATTGCCTGGGCAGCGGCGCTCTGGTGCAGCCCCATCAGTTGCAAGGGCGTGTGGATAACCTGCCGGAGCGCGTGCTGCTGCGCACTTATCCACAAGCGCCACTCACCGACTGGGATTCGAACTTCACCGCCATCGCCCCCCAGACCATTGAGCTGCTGGCCAGCCTGGGGGTGCGCCTGATCGGTATCGATACACCGTCCCTGGACCCGCAACAATCCAAGACCATGGATTCCCACAACGCCGTGGCGCGCCATGGCATGGCGATCCTCGAAGGCATCGTGCTCGATGACGTACCGGAGGGCGACTATGAACTGATCGCGCTGCCGCTGCGCTTCGCCAACCTGGACGCGAGCCCCGTGCGCGCCATTCTCCGCCCGCTCAAGGAGCCCACGCGATGAGCCAATGTCCTTTCTCAGCTGATTACCAACCGCCGGAAGAATGGCATAACGCCGAACTGAATTTTTCCGAGTCCATGAGCTATGGCGATTACCTGGACCTGGGCAAAGTCCTCAGCGCCCAGCACCCGCTGTCGCCGGATCACAACGAAATGCTCTTCATCATCCAGCACCAGACCTCGGAGCTGTGGATGAAATTGATGCTGCACGAACTCAAGGCTGCCAGGGAACATGTGCGCCTGGGTGAGCTGCCACCGGCGTTCAAGATGCTGGCGCGGGTGTCGCGGATCTTCGATCAACTGGTGCACGCCTGGGCGGTGCTGGCGACCATGACCCCGTCGGAATACAAGGCGATTCGCCCGTTCCTGGGGCAGTCGTCGGGGTTCCAGTCGTTTCAGTACCGCGAAATCGAATTCATCCTCGGCAACAAAAGCCCGGCGCTGCTGCGGCCCCATGCCCATCGCCCGGAGTTGCTGCAGCAATTGCAGGTGGCGATTGCCACGCCGTCGTTGTATGACGAGGCCGTAAACCTGATGGTCAAGGCGGGGTTGGCGATTGATCCCAAACGCGCCGAGCGCGACCCGACCGCCGCCACGGTGCACGATGACTCGGTGGAAGCTGCCTGGCGCGAGGTATATCGCGACCCGAGCCGTTACTGGGATTTGTATCAGTTGGCCGAGAAGTTTATCGACCTGGAAGATTCGTTCCGCCAGTGGCGCTTCCGGCATGTCACCACGGTGGAGCGCATCATCGGCTTCCAGCCGGGTACTGGTGGTACTGAAGGCGTGGGGTACCTGCGCAAGATGCTCGACACGGTACTGTTCCCTGAACTCTGGCGAGTACGTTCCACGCTCTAATAAAAAAGCCCCGGATTACCGGGGCTTTTTTCTAGGTGAAATACAGTCAATTGTGGGAGCTGGCTTGCCGGGTCGCCGCATCGCTGCGATGGCGGTGTATCAGTCGGCTCATCCATTGGCTGACACGCCGCAATCGCGGGCAAGCCCGCTCCCACAGGGGTTACTGGGTTACGGCAACCTTCCCGCTTCTGATCCGAAACCGATAGGCGATGTAGATAATCCCCACCCACACCGGCATCGCATACACCGACTCGCGAATCCCCGGAATCGCCAGCATCACGCCAATGATCATCACCATGAACGCCAGGCACAGGTAGTTGCTGAACGGGAACCAGAAGGTCTTGAACGACGGCGTCACGCCTTGCTCGCCCATGGCCTTGCGGAACTTGATATGGGTCAGGCTGATCAATGCCCAGTTGATCATCAACGAAGCAACCACCAGCGCGAACAGCAACTCCAGTGCACTGTGCGGCGCCACGTAGTTGACCACCACGCACAGCATGGTCACCAGCGCCGAAATCGCCAGGGCCCGCAGCGGCACGCCTTGTTTGTTGAGCTTCATCAGCGCCTTGGGCGCATCCCCTTGTTCGGCCAGGCCGAACAGCATGCGGCTGTTGCAGTACACGCCGCTGTTGTACACCGACAACGCCGCGGTCAGCACCACGAAGTTGAGGATTTGGGCGGCGGTGTCGTTGCCGATCAGCGAGAAGATCTGCACAAACGGGCTGCCACTGTAGGCATCGCCCGACGCGCCGAGGGTTTGCAGCAGTTGATCCCACGGGTACAGCGACAACAGCACGGTCAGCGCACCGACGTAGAAAATCAGAATGCGGTACACCACCTGGTTGATCGCTTTGGGGATCACCTTGCGTGGTTCGCTGGCTTCGGCGGCGGTGATGCCGACCAGTTCCAGGCCACCGAACGAGAACATGATGAAGGCCATGGACATCAACAGCCCCATGCCGCCATTGGGGAAGAACCCACCGTGGCTCCACAGGTTGCTGACCGAGGCTTGCGGGCCGCCGGTGCCGCTGAACAGCAGGTAGCAGCCGAGCACGATCATGCCGACAATCGCCACCACCTTGATGATCGCAAACCAGAATTCGGCTTCACCGAAGAACTTCACGTTCAGAGTGTTGATCAGGTTCACCGCGACGAAGAACACCAGCGCGCTGACCCAGGTTGGAATCTCCGGCCACCAGAACTGGATGTACTTGCCGACGGCCGTCAGTTCGGCCATGCCCACCAGCACGTAGAGCACCCAATAGTTCCAGCCCGCCAGGAAGCCCGCGTAACCGCCCCAGTATTTATGTGCGAAGTGGCTGAAGGACCCGGCCACCGGCTCTTCGACGATCATCTCGCCGAGCTGGCGCATGATCAGGAACGCGATAAACCCGGCTACCGCATAACCCAGGATCATCGACGGCCCCGCCGACTTGAGTACCCCGGCCGAGCCGAGGAACAAGCCTGTACCAATCGCACCTCCCAAGGCGATCAGCTGAATGTGCCGGTTCTTCAGGCCTCGCTTGAGGCCCACCGGGTTAACCATGTCATCCGCCATTAACATTCCCTTCTACTTGTTTTTCTCAAGGGTGATTGCACGCCGCATCGGCCCCTCAGAACTGCTGAGGGTCAGATATTACTCTGCGTAAACTTTTCGTAATACAACTGAACGCCATCAAGTGTCTGATCCGCCAGCCATTGTTGGATGGATTCGACCATTGGAGGGGGGCCGCACACGTACATATCCGCCGATCTGTCCCGCAATTCGGCCAGGTCGAAATGTTCGGTCAGGTAGCCGCGTTTGCCCGTCCACTCGACTGAGGCGTCGCTCAGCACTTCGGTGTAGCGAAAGTTCGGGATTTTCGTCGCGTAGGCTTGGATACGTGCCGCTTCACATAAGTCTTCGGCGCCGCGAACGCCGTAATACAGATGCACAGGTTGTGTGCAGCCGTTGACGACCAGCTCATCGAGCATGCCCAACAACGCCGACAACCCGGTGCCGCCCGCCACCAGTACCAGCGGTTGGGTGACGTGCCGCAGATAAAACGCACCCAAGGGCGCCTCCATCAGCATTTCATCACCTACCTGGCAGCGTTCACGCAGGTAGTTGCTCATGACTCCGTCGGGCAGCAGGCGTACCAGGAACTGCAACTGATTACCCGGCCGGTTGGCGAAGGAGTAGGAGCGCCAGCTATCGGTGCCGGGCACTGACAGACGCGCATATTGGCCCGGCAAAAAATCCAGTGGCTGGTCCAGTTGCACCTGCAAGATGGCGGTGCTGGTCGAGACCTGCTGCACCGCGCTCACCGTGCCGCGTACCTGCACGGGCCCGGGGGCGTTGCACAGGCTCGAATCAAAGTCGAAATAAAAGGTGGCGTCGGACTTCACCCGAGTCTGGCAACTGAGCATCTTGCGCTGTTGCAGGTCGAGGCTGGAGAGCGCTTCCTCGTCGACGTAGTCCTGGGTGTACTCACCGGATTCGCAACGCCCCTGGCAGGTGCCGCACACACCTTCGCGGCAATCGAGCGGGATCTTGATGCCGTTGCGCAGGGCCGCGTCCAACAGGATTTCATGGGCGCCCACCGGGAAGAACAGGGTCTTGCCATCGGCAAAGCTGAAGGCCACTTTGTGATTCATTCACATGACTCCGTGGATAGGTATGAACCCCTTGTAGGCGCGAGCGAGCTCGCTCCTACAAGGGATGCGGCACCATTACAGGTGATAGAAATCCAGCACCGAATTGATGGTGTCGTTGAGCAGCAAGGCGTGCTTGCGCATGATCAGCCAGCTGTCGCCCGCAGGCTTGAGGCGGTACGTGGCATGCCCATAGAACTGCTCGGACGTGGCGAGGCGATAGAAGAGCGTGTGCCAGTTCAAACGCACCTCCAACGTGTCGTCGGCCTGCTCGGCAATGCGTACGTTATTGATCAGGTGCAAGGTGCGCGGCATCGGCGTGGCAGAGGCGGCTTTGCCGGTGCGCAGGCGGAACACACGGTCCTCCAGGCCCGAGCGGTTGGCGTAGTAGATCAACGACATCTCGCGCTTGGGGTCTTGGGTGTAGACGTGTTCGGAATCCCATTGCGGCAGGTGGAATTCGCTCTGCGGGTCGAACAACTGCACGTAGGCGTCCCAGTCCTGGGCGTCGCACAGTTCGGACTTGCGGTAGAAGAACTGCTCGATCTGGTACTGCAATTGCGCATTCATCACTTCACCTCCCGCAGTGTCAGCGCTTGTCGCTCCAGGCCCTTGAGCAGGAACTGCTGCCAGTTGCGATGCTGGTTGACGTACAAACCTTCGTGGGTGAACTCGGTGCCGGTCATGGCTGGTTGGATGCCAATGGCTTCGCTGTTGGGCGTCGGCCCAGTCTCCCAGCGATGGCTGCCTCGTGAGATATCGCTCCAGCGCTCCAGGCGGCCCTGGAAACCGCGCTGGGCTTCGCGAAACTCCACCAGGTCATCCGGCGTGCCCATGCCCGAGACGTTGAAGAAGTCCTCGAACTGGCGAATCCGGTTTTCGCGGTCGGCGTCGGACTCACCCTTGACCCCCAGGCACTGGCTGATGATCTCGGTCTTGTTCCAGGCCACCGGGCGGATGATGCGCAACTGCGAGCTGATCTGGTCGAGAAAGAACAGGCTGGGGTAGATATTCAGGTTGCGCAGGCGGTGCATCATCCACTCGGCCTTCTGCTGGCCGTGTTCTTCTACCAGGCGCGGCATGATGGTGGCGTACCCGGAGCGTACGCTGGGGTTGGGCATGTCGCTGAACAACACACTGTGGCCGTTATTGAAGGCGAACCAGCCGTCATCGGTATTCGCGTCGCCGGCGCCGAGCTTGCTGTAGTCCAGCGTCGTGCTGGAACCCGCGCCGTTTTCGGTGTTGACCTGCTGGCGATGCTGCACGGTGGCCACGTAGTTGTAGTGCACGGTGCTGACGTGATAACCGTCCAGGCCGTTTTCGTTTTGCAGCTTCCAGTTGCCGTCGTAGGTGTAGGCGGACTTGCCCGGCAGCACTTCCAGCTCACCGGTGGCCGATTGCGCCACCATCATGTCGAAGAACACTTTGGCGTCGCCGAGGAAATCTTCCAGGCTGTTAGTGCCGTTCACGTCCAGGCTGATAAACACAAAGCCCTTGTAGCTGTCGATGCGCGCTTTTTTCAGGCCGCGGGTGGCCTTGTCGAAACCTTCCGGGTATTCCCCCGGCGCCTTGACCTTCACCAGTCGGCCATCGCTCTTGTAGCACCAGGCGTGGAACGGGCAGGTGAAGGTGGACTGGTTGCCCTTGCCCACGCGGGTGAGGGTAGTGCCGCGATGCTGGCAGGCGTTGATCAGCGCGTTGAGCCGGCCTTCGCCGTCGCGGGTGATGATCATCGGCTGGCGCCCGGCGCGCATCGTCACGAAGTCGTGGTTATGGGCCAGTTCGCTTTCGTGGCAGGCGTAGATCCAGTTCTTCTCGAAGATCAGTTCCATCTCCAGGTCGAACAGCTCGGGCTCGGTGAACATGTCGCGGGCGATGCGGAACACTTCATCCGCCGGGCGAAAGTCCAGGCAACTTTCGATAAAGGATTTCCACTGCTCGACGGTTCTTGCACCACTCATGGGAGGCACCTTTTGATCATGGCTAAACGGTGAGCCATTAAGCGGCTGCGATGCGGTGGCGGGCTATCCGCTTAATGGGGGAACGCAGGCCGCAAAGTTGGGCAGCAAATACCCATGGCGGTGCGCGCAGGTGACGGCATGCGCTACTGTGATGGTGGGCGATGGTCGTAAAGCCCTGGGATTTATCCACATAGTCGACCGTTACTATCCACCCAGTGGCCACGCTGCTGGCGTGGCCTGGAACTTGCTGTCGAGGTTCAACGACGCGCCGCCAGAGCGCGCAAATGCCTAACCGCCGTGGGTGCACCCTGATGAGTAGCCAGACACGCGATATTCATATTCAACGCTTCGACCTGGAAGGCGCGCGCAGCTGGATGTCCGGCATCTGCGGGCCCCATCGCCTGGCGACGGCCACCCCCGAGCGCCTGCGCTTTCACCACAGCGCCAACGTGTTCAAGTCCCGCGCCACCACCCTGGGCGTGATCGAATACGGTACCGATGTGACCATCGACATCGAAGACGCCGAGCACTTTCGCAGCTACAGCTTGAGCCTGCCGCTGGTGGGCGAGCAGGAGCTGAGCAAGAACGGTGAGCGCCTCAGTTCCAACCGCGACCAGGGCGTGATCATTTCACCCAATGAGCATCAGGTGCTGGCGATTTCCGGTGACTGCCGCAAGTTGCAGGTGGTGATCACCCGCGCGGCGATGAGCGAGTCACTGGAAGGTTTGCTGCAACGGCCCATCGATGCACCGCTGCGGTTTGAGTCGGTGATGGATGCTGTGGACGGAGCACCGGCCTCGTGGTGGCGCATGGCGCGATACTTCATCGCCGAACTGGAATGCAGCAGTGAGTTATACGAGCAGGCGGCGTTTACCCGTGACCTGGAAAGCTCGCTGATCAAGGGGCTGATCCTGGCCCAACCGAATAACTACTCTGAAGAGTTGCGCGAGGTGTTGGGGGTAAAACTGCCGCACTACTTGATCCGTGCGCGGCAATTCATCCATGACAACGCCCGTGAAGTGCTGCACCTGGAAGACCTGGAAGCGGCGGCGGGCGTGTCGCGGTTCAAACTGTTCGATGCGTTTCGCAAGTACTTCGCACTGTCGCCCATGGCGTATCTGAAGAAGCATCGGCTGGGGGCGGTGCGCCAGGAAATACTGGAGCAGGGCTCAATGCGCACTATTTCTGAAATCGCCCTGGGCTGGGGGTTTACGCACCTGGGGCGGTTTTCGGCGGAATACCGCAAGCTGTTCGATGAGTCGCCCAGCCAGACATTGCAACGCAAGCGCCTGCGCATTACTTGAACTCGGGTGAGGATCAACAGGTGGGAGCTGGCTTGCCTGCGATAGCGGCCGGCCGATCAACACGATGCCAACTGATCCGCCGCCATCGCAGGCAAGCCAGCTCCCACATGGAGTATGGGGTGCCTGGAGGATCTCAGATCAACTCCTCAACCAGTTGCAAGCAATGAGTCAGCCCCGGCGACCGGTCATTCACCCGCCGGCTGAGGATGATCGGCGAACTCGCCGTCGCCTCCACCACCGGCGTATAGCCAATATCCGCCCGATGCAGCACCTGCACCGACGCCGGCACCAGCGTCACGCCCATACCGGCGCCCACCAGGCCGATAGCGGTCTGCAATTCGTTGGTCCACTGCGCCACCTTCACGCTCAAGCCATGGGCGTCGAACAGCGCGATCACATGGTCGGCATAGCTGGGGCGCGGGTTGCCGGGGTAGAGCACGAAGGGTTCGCCGGCCAATTGGGCGAGGGTGGCCGGAGCGCCCAGCAACGGGTGACCGCTGGGCAGCACCGCCACCAGGCGGTCTTCCACCAGTACGCGCTGGACAATGGCCGGGTCGTCGATGCGAATACGCCCGAAGCCCACGTCAATGCGGCCAGCCTTGAGCGCTTCGACCTGCTGCAAGGTGGTCATTTCCGACAAACCCAGCTCCAGCTCCAGGGCGTCGTGGGTGCGCAGGCGCCGAATCAGCTCCGGCAGCACGCCATACAAGGTCGACGGCGCGAAGCCGATGCCCAGCCAGGTTTTCTCGCCTTGGCCGATGCGCCGAGTGGTGTCGCAGACCTTGTCCAGTTGTTCGAGCAGTACATTGGCGTGCTCATAGAAAAAACGCCCGGCTTCGGTCAGGCGCAAAGGCCGACTGCGCTCCAGCAGCACCACCCCCAGTTCATCCTCCAGCTGCTGGATCTGCCGGCTCAAGGGCGGCTGGGCGATGTGCAGGCGTTCGGCAGCCCGGGTGAAGTTAAGGGTTTCGCCCAGCACCTGGAAATAGCGCAAGTGACGCAGTTCCATATCGACTCCTTTCATACCTTGAGGGTATCGCACCAGACCAATTCTATATTGGAACCCCAAAAAAATGCGGCACAGAATCGACGCAAATCTATAAAGAACCCAACGGGTATTGCCATGCCGATTTGCGCCATCGAATCGATCGACACGCTTATTGTTGATCTGCCCACCATTCGCCCGCACAAGCTGGCGATGCACACCATGCAAAACCAGACCCTGGTGATCATCCGCCTGCGTTGCGCCGACGGCATTGAAGGCATCGGCGAAGCCACCACCATTGGCGGCCTGAGCTACGGCAATGAAAGCCCCGACAGCATCAAAATCAATATCGACCGCCACTTTGCGCCGCTATTGATCGGTCAGGACGCGAGCAACGTCAATGCGGCCATGTTGCGCCTGGAACGCAGTATTCGCGGCAACACCTTTGCCAAGTCCGGTATCGAAAGCGCCTTGCTCGACGCGCTCGGCAAACGCCTCGGGCTGCCGGTCAGCGAGCTGCTGGGCGGGCGTGTGCGTGATGCGTTGCCGGTGGCCTGGACCCTGGCCAGCGGTAATACCGAACAGGACATCAACGAGGCCGAGAAAATGCTCGACCTGCGCCGTCACCGCCTCTTCAAATTGAAGATTGGCGCCGGTGAAGTCAGCCGCGACCTGGCCCATGTGATCGCAATCAAGAAAGCCCTGGGCGAGCGCGCCAGTGTGCGCGTCGACGTCAACCAGGCCTGGGATGAAGCCGTGGCCCTGCGGGCATGCAAGGTGCTCGGCGACCACGGTATCGATCTGATCGAACAACCGATCTCGCGCAACAACCGTGGCGGCATGGCCCGGCTCAACCTGTCGAGCCCGGTGCCGATCATGGCCGATGAATCTATCGAATGTGTAGAAGACGCCTTTAACCTGGCCCGTGAAGGCGCGGCCACGGTGTTCGCCCTCAAGATCGCCAAGAACGGTGGCCCTCGCGCTGTATTGCGCACGGCGGCGATTGCCGAAGCGGCCGGCATCGGCTTGTACGGCGGCACCATGCTCGAAGGCGGCATTGGCACCCTGGCCTCGGCCCATGCCTTTCTCACGCTGAACACCCTGGCGTGGGGCACCGAATTGTTCGGCCCGCTGTTGCTCACCGAAGACATCCTCACCGAGCCACCGGTGTACCGCGATTTCCAGCTGCATGTGTCCACTGCGCCGGGCCTGGGCCTGACGCTTGATGAAGAGCGCCTGGCGTTCTTTCGCCGTGACAAACACTAAGAGGCCTCTGCCATGTTGTTCCACGTAAAAATGACCGTGAACCTGCCCCTCGATATGCACCCCGAGCGTGCCGCCAGCCTCAAGGCCGAGGAGAAAGCCTTGGCGCAGCGCCTGCAACAAGAGGGCAAATGGCGCCACCTGTGGCGCATCGCCGGGCATTACGCCAACTACAGCGTGTTCGATGTCGACAGCGTCCAGGACCTGCACGACCTGCTGATGCAACTGCCATTGTTCCCCTACATGGCCATCGAAGTGAATGCGCTGTGCCGCCATCCGTCGTCGATCCATGCGGACGACCGCTGAGCCGGCTTGCACCTATAACTACAAGATGAGGAATGCACCATGTCCATCCGCCTGTCCCAGACTGCCCATGCTCAACGCTTTCTCGAAGAAGCCAGCGGCAACCTCAATGACGCGGGCAACCCACGTACCAAGGCGCTGATTTACCGGATCCTGCGCGACACCGTGAACATCATCGAAGACCTGGAAGTGACCCCGGAAGAATTCTGGAAGGCGGTCAACTACCTCAATGAACTGGGCAAAAACCAGGAGGCCGGTCTGCTCGCTGCCGGCCTGGGCCTGGAGCATTATCTGGACCTGTTGATGGACGCCGCCGATGAGCAGGCAGGCAAGTCCGGCGGTACACCGCGCACCATCGAAGGCCCGTTGTATGTGGCCGGCGCGCCGCTGTCCCAATACGAAGCACGGCTGGATGATGGTCAGGACGACGCGGTGCCGTTGTTCATGCGCGGGCAAGTGCGCGATACCGCAGGCAAGCCATTGGCGGGGGCGATTGTCGATGTGTGGCAGGCCAATACCGGCGGCACTTACTCGTGGTTCGACCCGAATCAATCTGAATTCAACCTGCGTCGCCGTATCGAGACCGACGCCCAGGGCAACTACCGTTTTCGCAGCATCGTACCTTCGGGCTACGGTTGCCCGCCGAGCGGGCCGACGCAACAGTTGCTCGACCAATTGGGGCGCCACGGGCAACGGCCGGCGCATATCCACTTCTTCATCTCGGCGCCTGGGCACCGGCACCTGACCACGCAGATCAACCTGTCGGATGACCCGTACCTGCACGATGACTTCGCCTATGCCACCCGCGATGAACTGATTGCCGAGATCCGCTTCAGCGACGATCCGCAACTGGCGCGGGAATTTGGCGTGCAAGGACGGTTTGCGCAGATTGATTTTGACTTTGAGTTGCAGGTGGCGGATGCGCCAATAGAACAGCAGCGCATGCAACGAGTGCGTGCTCTGGAAGACTGATCAACTCGGTCAACTGTGGGAGCTGGCTTGCCTGCGATAGCGGTGGAACATTCACTACCGCTATCGCAGGCAAGCCAGCTCCCACATTGGTTTTGGGGTGTTTGTGTTATTTGCGCACGACCAGGTCCAACACCTCATCCCGGTCCTTGATCTTCTGCAGCACTATCTCCGAACGGATATCCATCACCCCCGCCGTGCGGTTCAGGTGGTTCACGATAAAGTCCGAAAAGTGCTTGAGGTTACGCGCCTGCACCCGCAGCACATAGTTGCTGGCGCCGGTGATCACATAGGCGCTCGCCACCTCTGGCCAGCCTTGCACCTTCTTGATGAACGTCTCATGCCAGTCCTCCACATCCTGGCGCAACGACAGGTGCACGATGGCTTCCAGCTCGATCCCCAACTGCTCGGCGTTCAATACCGCGCGGTAGCCGCTGATGATTCCCTCGCTCTCCAGCAGGCGCAAACGGCGCAGGCATGCAGACGGCGACAGCGCGACTTTTTCCGCCAATTCCTGGTTGCTGATGCGGCCATCCTGTTGCAGGAAATGCAGGAGGCGCAGGTCGGTGGCGTCGAGAATCATGCTTGGAAGATATCCGCGTGTTTGGAGGTTAAATTCGAATTTCCTACAGCTTAAATAGCCGTTTACCCACCACTTTGCACGAAAATTCTCTAAAAGTTCGTTCATTATTTGGTCCATCCTCACCTATAAAAACCAGGACGACCCATGACCACTCGAAGCCATTGCCAAGCCCTCGACGCACAGGACCCTTTGGCCCCCCTGCGTGCCCAATTCGCCTTGCCCGAGGGCGTGATCTACCTCGACGGCAACTCCCTCGGCGCTCGCCCGGTGGCGGCGCTGGAACGCGCACAACAGGTGATCGCCGAGGAGTGGGGCAACGGCTTGATTCGTAGCTGGAACAGCGCTGGCTGGGCGCAGTTGTCCCAGCGCCTGGGCAATCGCCTGGCGCCATTGATTGGTGCGCGTGACGGCGAGGTAGTGATCACCGACACCACCTCGATCAACCTGTTCAAAGTGCTCAGCGCCGCCTTGAGTGTGCAGCGCCAACGTACACCTGCGCGCAAGGTCATCGTCAGCGAAGCGAGCAACTTTCCCACCGACTTGTACATCGCCGAAGGCTTGGCCGAATTGCTGCAACAAGGCTATTCCCTGCGCCTGGTGAACAGCCCGGCCGAACTGCCCCAGGCCATTGATGCGGACGTGGCGGTGGTGATGCTCACCCACGTCAACTACAAGACCGGCTATATGTACGACATGGCGGCGCTGACCGCACTGAGCCACGAGTGCGGCGCGCTGAGCATCTGGGACCTGGCGCATTCGGCGGGCGCGGTGCCTGTCGATCTGCACCATGCCGGCGCGGATTATGCGATTGGCTGCACCTACAAATACCTCAACGGCGGCCCGGGCTCCCAGGCGTTTGTGTGGGTCAACCCGGCGTTGGTGGATGTGGTGCGCCAGCCGTTGTCGGGTTGGTTCGGGCATACCCGCCAGTTCGCCATGGAGTCCACCTACGCCCCCAGCGCCGGCATTGCCCGCTACCTCTGCGGTACCCAACCGATTACCTCGCTGGCCATGGTGGAATGCGGCCTGGATATTTTTGCCCAGACCGACATGGCGCGCCTGCGGACTAAGTCCCTGGCCTTGACTGACCTGTTCATTGCGTTGGTCGAAAGCCGTTGCGCCGCCCATGGCCTGGAACTGATAACCCCGCGTGAACACACCCGGCGCGGCAGCCACGTCAGCTTTGAACACCCCGAAGGTTACGCGGTGATCCAGGCCTTGATCGCCCGAGGCGTGATCGGCGATTACCGTGAACCGCGGATCATGCGCTTTGGTTTCACGCCGCTGTACACCAGCTTTACCGAGGTGTGGGACGCCGTGGAAACTCTCGGTGAAATTCTCGACAACGCCACCTGGGACCAGCCGCAATTCAAAGTCCGCAACAGCGTTACTTAAGGGCAACACAGATCAAATGTGGGAGCTGGCTTGCCTGCGATAGCGTCGGTGCATTCACTACCGTTATCGCAGGCAAGCCAGCTCCCACAGGTTCAGCGTCAGCCACCATCACAATAATAAAGGGGCACACCCGTGACCACGCCAGACAACGGCTTTGCAGAGATTACCCACCGCGAACTGGGCCTGAGGCGCCAGCTCACTTCCGGCCAGATGAGCATGATCGCCATCGGTGGCGCCATCGGCACCGGGCTGTTCATGGGCAGCGCCTACGCCATCGGTTATGCCGGGCCGAGCGTGCTGGTGAGCTACGCCATCGGCGCGTTGATTACCTTGCTGCTGATGGGCTGCCTGGCGGAGATGACGGTGGCCCATTCCACCTCCGGCTCCTTTGGCGCCTATGCCGAGTTCTACATCAGCCCGTTGGCCGGGTTCCTGGTGCGGTATGCCTACTGGGCGGCGATTGTGCTGGCGGTGGGGGCCGAGGTCACGGCGGTGGCGATGTACATGAAGTACTGGTTTGCCAACGTGCCGGAGTGGGTGTGGATCGTGTCGTTTTCCAGTGTGCTGATCCTGCTCAACGCGATCAGCGTGAAGACCTTCGGCAACTTCGAATACTGGTTCTCGACGATCAAGATCAGCGCTATTGTCGGTTTCATCATACTGGCAGTGTATGTGGTGTTCGGCTCTGGTAACCCCGACTACGGCGTGCAGAACTACACGGCCCACGACGGCTTTTTCCCCCATGGCTTGAGTGGCATGTGGATCGCGGTGATCGTGTCGATCTTCAGCTACCTCAGTGTCGAGATGATCGCCGTGGCCGCCGGTGAAGCTGCCGACCCGGAGCAGGCAGTGAAGAAAGCCTTCCGCGCTACCATCGTGCGGCTGGTGGTGTTCTATCTGCTGACCCTGGCGCTGATGCTCGCCATCGTGCCCTGGAACCAGGCCGGCCAGGCCCAGAGCCCGTTTGTCACGGTGATGCAGACCATCGGCATTCCCGGCGCCACTGGAGTGATGAATTTCGTGATCCTGATCGCGGCGCTGTCGGCCATGAACAGCCAGCTCTACATCACCACGCGCATGATGTTCAGCCTGTCCCGCGCCGGCTTTGCGCCCAAGTCCATGGGCGCGTTGAGCAAGAACGGCATTCCGCTCAACGCTTTGCTGCTGTCCAGTTCGGGTATTGCCCTGGCGACGTTGCTCAACGTGGTGTACCCGGAAAGTTCGTTCACCCTGATGATGGCGATCTCGATGTTTGGCGCGATCTTCACCTGGTTCATGATCTTCCTCACTCACCTGTTTTTCCGCCGCTATCGCAAGCGTCATGGCGGGGCGAAGTTGTCGTTCCAGTTGCGGCTGTTTCCCTACAGCACGTTGCTGGGGTTGGTGCTGATGGGGGCGGTGATGATCACCACCTACTTCACCGACGCCTTCAAGATGACACTGGTGTTTGGCGTGCCGTTCCTGCTGATTCTGTCGGCTGTGTATTACGGGTTCTTCCGCAAGGGCAGGGCCAAGGCGTCGAACAAAGCCCTGGCATAACCCGGCAGTTGCTCGAACGAGCGTGCGCATAACAGCAGTTTGCGGCAGGCCCACTCCTCTTGCAGGGGGTGGGCCTTGAAACGACGTTCTGATGGCCAGCGCGCCAAGGCGGCCTGAGGCACGATGCCCAGGCCCGTGCCGCCGGCGACCATGCGAATCACCCCATCAAAACCGTCGGCGCGAATGCGCGTCTGCAAGCGAAAGCCAGCGTGCAGTGCCTGTTCTTCCAGGTAAACCGCCAACGCGCTGTTCGCCCCCAGGCCCACGTAGTCGTATTGCAGGCTCTCGATAAAACTCGGTTTGGTCAACGGGTGGTCCAGGGGCATGATCAGCACCAGCGGGTCGTCGCGAAACGCCAGGGTCTGCAAGCCGTGGGTGTCTACCGCATCGGAAATAATCCCCAGGTCGGCGGTGCCCTGGCGCAAGGCGTGGGTGATGCGCAGGCTGGGCAACTCTTGCAGGTCGATATCGAGGTTGGGATGCTCGCGCAAAAACTGCGCGAGCAGCTCCGGCAGGTATTCGCTGAGGGCGGTGGTGTTGCACAGCAGGCGTACCTGGCCTTTGACGCCATTGGCGTATTCGGCCAGGTCTTGCTGCAGATGGTCGGCCTGCTGCAACAGCAGGCGAGCATGCCGGGCCAGGGCTTTGCCCGCGGGTGTTGGGGTTACGCCACGGCGGCCGCGCTCGAGAAACGCGATGCCCAGTGAAGACTCCATGGCTCGGATGCGTGCGCTGGCGGCAGCCAGGGACAGGTGGCTGCGGGCCGCGCCAGCGGTGATATTGCCGCTGTCCAGGATGTGCAGGTAGAGGCGCAGGTCGATGAGGTCAAAGTGCATGAAGTTTCCCAGTGACTGGAAGGGCCTCATCGCAGGCAAGCCAGCTCCCACACTTGAATGTATTCACAATTCCAAATGTGGGAGCTGGCTTGCCTGCGATAGCGTCATCAGCCTCACGCAAAACAAGAGGCTGGCTCAGTATATGGCGAATTTTCAGCCACTCTCCAGCCCTGCACAATCGATGCATGAATGCCTTCCTCTCCTTCTACCAAAACCTCGGTCCCGCACTGACAGCGCTGGTCATCACTACCTTCCTGCTGGCCGGTACGGTGAAGGGCGTCATCGGCCTGGGCTTGCCCACTGTAGCCATGGGCATGCTTGGCCTGGCTATGCTGCCGGCGCAGGCTGCGGTATTGCTGATCATTCCTTCGACGGTGACCAACCTGTGGCAACTGTCCTTTGGCGGGCACTTGGGTGCCTTGCTCAAACGCCTGTGGCCGATGCTGTTGCTGATTTTCCTCGGCACCGGGTTGGGCACCTTGTGGCTAGGCATGGGTAGCGGACCTTGGGTGGTGCGTGCCCTGGGCGCGGCTTTACTGGTGTATGCGCTGAGCGGGTTATTCCTGCCGACCTTCAAGGTCGCGCCCCGAACCGAGCGCTGGCTGGGCCCCATGTGCGGGGTGATCACCGGCATCATTACCTCGGCCACCGGTGTCTTCGTGATCCCTGCGGTGCCGTACCTGCAGGCGCTGGGCTTGAGCCGTGACCAGTTGGTGCAGGCGCTGGGGCTGTCGTTCACCGTATCGACGTTGGCACTTGCCGCCGGGCTGGCTTGGCGCGGTGTGCTGGGCGGCGGTGAAATGGGCGCGTCATTGCTGGCGTTGGTGCCGGCATTGCTAGGGATGTGGCTGGGTCAGGTGGTGCGCCGACGCATTAGTGCGCTGTGGTTCAAACGTGGATTTTTCACCGGCATGGCGTTGCTGGGAGGCCATTTGTTGCTGGCTGGTTAATAATGAGCGGGCACGTGTCAGCCGATAAATGAAGGACCGCCCGTGAAAGCCCGTTCCGATGAGCTACAGATCTTCGTCAGCGTGATTGAATGCGGCTCGATTTCGGCCGCCGCCGAAAAGGTCGGGCAAACGCCATCGGCAGTCAGCCGCACCTTGTCGCGCCTGGAAGCCAAGCTCGACACCACCTTGATCAACCGCACCACGCGGCGCATGGACCTGACCGAAGAGGGCAAGTACTTCTTCGAGCAGGCCAAGCTGATCCTGGCGCAGATGGATGAGCTGGAAGAGCACCTGTCCTCGCGCCAGAAAAAGCCGGCCGGGCGCCTGCGTATCAACGCCGCCGTGCCGTTCATGCTGCATGGGATCGTGCCGTACATCGCCGAATTTCGCAGCCTCTACCCGGATATCCAGTTGGAGCTCAACAGCGATGATTTGATCATCGACCTGCTGGAGCAAAGCACCGACATCGCCATTCGCATCGGCGCCCTTGCCGACTCGACCCTGCATGCGCGGTTCCTGGGCAGCACGCCGCTGCATGTCCTGGGCAGCCCCGACTACCTCAAGCAGTACGGCACGCCGACGACCGTTGCCGAGTTGGCTGATCACACCTTGCTGGGCTTCACCCACACTGAGACCCTCAACCACTGGCCGCTGCGTCACGGCGAAGGTGACCGCTGGCTGATCCAGCCCAGTGTGAGCGCGTCCAGTGGCGAAACCGTGCGCCAGTTGGCGCTGCAGGGGCAGGGCATTTGTTGCCTGTCGAATTTCATGACCGTCGCTGACATCGACGCCGGCCGCCTGGTGCCCATGCTGGAGGCGTCCAACAGCGGTTATCGCCAGCCGATCCACGCGGTGTTCTATCGCAACTCGCAATTGGCACTACGCATCCAGTGTTTCCTGGACTTTATTCAGGCCAAGCTGGCGCGCTATGCGCGCTGATTCGTGACCTGAGCGCAAGAGTGAATTGGGCCGCACGGGCTTATTCGGCAGCAGTGGGAGCTGGATACTGGGCGCATCACTTACCCAGTCAGGAGCAACCTCCATGAATGTATTCGTTACCGGTGCAGCAGGGTTTATCGGCGGTTCGATCGCCACCGGCCTGGTCAACGCCGGCCATCACGTCACCGGCCTCGTGCGCAGCGCCGAACAAGCCGCCGAAATGACCGCCCTGGGCATTACGCCGGTGATCGGCACCCTCGACGACGCAACCGTATTGACCGAGCAGGCACAGAAGGCCGATGCGGTGATCAACGCCGCCAGCAGCGACCATCGCGCCGCTGTGGAAACCTTGCTGGCCGCCTTGAAAGGCTCGAACAAGCCGTTCCTGCATACCAGCGGGTCGAGCATTGTCGGTGATGCGTCGGGCGGCAAGGCCAGTGAGGTCATCTACTTCGAAAGCAATCTGCCTGAGCCGACCGTCGACAAGGCTGCCCGCGTGGCTATCGACAACCTGATCCTCGCGGCGGCCACTGACGGCATCAATTCGGCGGTGATCTGCAACACCCTGATCTACGGCCACAGCCTGGGCGTGAAGCGTGACAGCGTGCAATTGCCGCGCTTGCTCAAGCAGGCGCGCAAAAGCGGGGTAGTGCGCCATGTGGGCAGCGGGCAGAACATCTGGTCCAACGTGCATATTGAAGATGTGGTCGCCCTGTATCTGCTGGCGCTGACCAAAAACGTTCCGGGTACTTTCTACTTTGTGGAAAGCAGCGAAGCGGCGTTTATCGACATGACCACGGCGATTGCCCAAGCGCTGAACCTGGGCAAACCACAGGATTGGCCATTGGCCGATGCTGAGGCCGAGTGGGGGTATGAAATGGCCAATTACGGGTTGGGCTCCAACAGCCGCGTGCGCGGTAAACACGCTCGTGAACTGTTGGGCTGGGCGCCGAAGCGTACGTCGGTGGTGGAGTGGATTCGCAACGAGATGATTTGATGTTCGCTTAGCACCGCGGCGTGGCCATCGCGGGCAAGCCCGGCTCCCACATTTTTAAGGTGTGACCCCTATCAAATGTGGGAGCTGGCTTGCCTGCGAAAGAGGCGACTCGGTACCTCGGAGCTGACACTTCACTAGCCCCACCCGACGCAATTCCGTACCATTCCCCGCCTTATCCCCCGCAATTCCCTGGTACTCCATGAACCTCACCCGTCTGCGCGCCGACGCCCTGGCCGGCCTCACCACGTCTTTCGCCTTGCTGCCCGAATGCATCGCCTTTGCCCTGGTGGCCCACCTCAACCCGCTGATGGGCCTCTACGGTGCTTTCATCATTTGCACCCTCACCGCCTTGTTCGGCGGCCGCCCGGGCATGGTCTCGGGCGCCGCCGGTTCGATGGCGGTGGTGATCGTTGCGCTGGTGGTGCAACACGGCGTGGAATATCTGCTGGCGACGGTACTGCTGGGCGGGTTGATCATGGTCGTCTTCGGCCTGCTGCGCCTGGGCAAGCTGGTGCGCATGGTGCCGCATTCGGTAATGCTCGGCTTCGTCAACGGCCTGGCGATCATTATTGCGCTGGCACAACTGGAGCATTTCAAGAGCGGCGAACAGTGGCTCAGCGGTACGCCTCTGTATGTGATGGCGGGGTTGGTGGCGGTGACCATGGCGATTGTCTACCTGCTGCCACGCCTGACCCGCGCCGTGCCGCCCGCATTGGTGGCGATCCTTGGCGTTGGTCTGGCGGTGTACCTGCTGGGCCTGCCGACCCGCACGTTGGGCGATATGGCACATATCGCCGGTGGCTTGCCGACCTTCGCCCTGCCGCAGATTCCCTGGACCCTGGACACCCTCGGCATCATTGCGCCCTACGCGTTCCTGATGGCGATGGTCGGCCTGCTGGAAACCCTGCTGACCCTCAACCTCACCGACGAAATCACCGAGACCCGTGGCTACCCCGACCGTGAAAGCATGGCCCTGGGCGCGGCGAATATGGTCTCGGGCCTGTTCGGCGGCATGGGCGGTTGCGCAATGATCGGGCAAACCGTGATCAACCTCAGCTCCGGCGGGCGCGGGCGTTTCTCCGGGGTGTTTGCCGGGGTGATGATCCTGCTGTTCATTCTGTTTCTGTCACCGCTGATCGAGCGTATTCCGCTGGCGGCGCTGGTGGGGGTGATGTTTGTGGTGTCGCAACAGACCTTCGCCTGGGCGTCGCTGCGGGTGATCAACAAGGTGCCGCTCAACGACGTGCTGGTGATCATGGCGGTGACGATCATTACGGTGTTCACCGACCTGGCCACTGCGGTGCTGTGCGGTATCGTTATCGCCGCGCTGAACTTCGCCTGGCAGCAGGCGCGCGAGCTGTACGCCGATGAACATCTGGAGGCTGATGGCAGCAAGCTCTATCGGCTGCATGGCACGTTGTTCTTTGCCTCAACCACGCCGTTTTTGAATCAGTTCGATCCGGCCAACGACCCGGCTCAGGTCACGCTGGATTGCCGTCACCTGAGCTTTGTCGACTATTCGGCGATTGCCGCCCTGATGACCCTGCGCGAGCGCTACACCAAGGCCGGCAAGCATTTGCGTGTGCTGCATTTATCCGAGCGCTGCAAAAAACTGCTCAAGCGCGCCAAGGTTCACCACGACTGAGCGAGCTTGCTCGCGAAAATCGACAACGATAACGCGGGGATTCTGATACTGCGCGGCGTTCTCGGGTTTTTCGCGAGCAAGCTCGCTCCTACAGGATGCGAGGTCGCGGTTATGGCCCTACCAGGTCTTCCAGTTCCTGGGCGCGGGTTTGGGTCATGTCCAGCACGCAGCCGGAGCCGTTGACCTGATCAAGGGTGCCGCCGGTGGCACTGCCAGCGAAGGCGCAATTGGCGTCGCGGTATTTGATCCACAGGCGCTGCACGTCTTGCAGTTGCTGTTTGCGCGGGCCTTCCTGGGCGGCGAGGGCGGTTTTGTAGGCACGGTTCAGACGGTCGTCCTGCACCTTGGTTTGCCTGGCGTTGCAATTGACCATGTCGGCGGTGGTATTGGCGCTGTCCATGCATTTTTTCAAGGCAGGGTTGTCGGCGGCATAAGCGCTGCTGCACAAGAGCAGGACGCTGGCGGCAATTGTGGTGCGAATCATGATCGGGTTCCTGGGCAATGGATGCGCAGTCTATGACTCAAGGGCGGCGTTTGAGTTTCCGCCTTCACTGATCTTCATGTAAGAACACCCTCCGAATTTTCATCCACCCACGTCGGGCATATCCCCAAGCGACAGCGCTTATCCGTGGGCGAAAATTACTTTCATAAAAATTGAAAATGCTCCTCGGGAATGATTTATGAGTTTCACAACCAATTCGACGTGACCCTTTCCGAGGAGTACCGCATGGCCGCATCACCGGGCTTCGGGCTGTTGGCATACGCTGCCATCGCCATCATTGCATTGATCGTGCTGATTGCACGCTACCGACTCAACCCCTTTATCGTGATTACCCTGGTGTCCATCGGCCTGGCGCTGATGGCCGGAATGCCGGCGGACACCATCATGGGTTCGTACGAGGCGGGTGTCGGCAAGACCCTGGGGCATATCGCCCTGGTGGTGGCGCTGGGTACCATGCTCGGCAAGATGATGGCCGAGTCCGGTGGCGCCGAGCAGGTGGCGCGCACGCTGATCAACCGCTTCGGTGAGCGCAATGCCCACTGGGCGATGGTGTGTATCGCGTTCCTGGTGGGGCTGCCGCTGTTTTTCGAAGTCGGCTTTGTGTTGCTGGTGCCGATTGCCTTTACCGTGGCGCGGCGCGTGGGCGTGTCGATCCTGATGGTCGGGCTGCCGATGGTCGCTGGCCTGTCGGTGGTGCATGCGTTGGTGCCGCCGCACCCGGCGGCAATGATGGCGGTGCTGGCCTATAACGCCTCGGTCGGGCAAACGGTGCTGTATGCGATCCTGATTGGCATCCCCACGGCGATCATTGCCGGGCCCGTCTACGCCAAGTTCATCGTGCCGCACATTCAGTTGCCGGCGCAAAACCCGCTGGAGCGTCAGTTCATCGAGCGTGAACCGCGTACGCGCCTGCCCAGCTTTGCGCTGACTATGGGCACCATCCTGTTGCCGGTGGTGTTGATGATGATCGGCGGCTGGGCCAACGTGATTTCTACGCCGGGCAGCGGTTTCAACCAGTTCCTGTTGTTTATCGGCAACTCGGTGATCGCCCTGTTGGTGGCGACCCTGGTGAGTTTCTGGACCTTGGGCCTGGCCCAGGGCTTCAACCGCGAGTCGATCCTCAAGTTCACCAACGAATGCCTGGCGCCGACCGCCAGCATTACCTTGCTGGTGGGCGCGGGCGGTGGGTTGAATCGCATCCTGGTGGACGCTGGTGTTACCCATGAAATCCTTGGCCTGGCTCATGCGTTCCAGTTGTCGCCGCTGGTGATGGGCTGGCTGTTCGCCGCGTTGATGCGCGTCGCCACCGGCTCGGCCACGGTGGCCATGACCACCGCGTCCGGGGTGGTCGCGCCGGTCGCCTTGGGCCTGGGTTATCCACACCCTGAATTGCTGGTGCTGGCGACTGGTGCGGGCTCGGTGATCTTTTCCCACGTTAACGACGGCGGCTTCTGGCTGATCAAGGAATACTTCAATATGACGGTCATCCAGACCTTCAAGACCTGGACCGTACTGGAGACCCTGATTTCGCTGGTCGCCTTCGGTCTGACCTACGGCTTGTCCCTGGTGTTATGAGCCTGATTCTATAACCGGAGCCTGCATGGACATCCTCTACCAGATCCGCGCCCGCCAGGACTCGTTCAGCGCCGGCGAAGGGCGTATCGCCAAGTTGATGCTTGAAGATGTGGGCTTTGCCGCCTCGGCCAGCCTGGAGGCGTTGTCCCAGCGGGCCGAGGTCAGCACCGCGACCTTGTCGCGTTTTGCCCGCAGCGTTGGCTGCCGTGACTTGCGCGATTTGCGCCTGCAGCTGGCCCAGGCCAGTGGTGTGGGCAGCCGCTTCCTGGACCCGGCGGGGTTGCCGGAACAGTCGGCCTTTCATCGGCAAATTCTGGGCGATATCGAAGCGACGCTGCGCCAGCATTTGTCAGGTTTTAACCAGCACAGCTTTGTCGATGCGGTCAGTTTGCTGGGCAAGGCGCGGATGATTCATGCGTTCGGCATGGGCGGCCCCTCCAGCCTGTGCAGCGATGAATTGCAGGTGCGCCTGGTGCGTCTGGGCTACCCGATTGCGGCCTGCCATGACCCGGTGATGATGCGCGTCACGGCCGCGACCCTGGGCCCGCAACATGCCTTGATTGTCTGTTCCCTCACCGGCCGCACACCTGAATTACTGGATGTGGTGAAACTGGCGCGCAACTACGACGCACGGATCATTGCCATCACCCTCGCGGACTCTCCCCTGGCCGAATTGGCGGATGTCCTGCTGCCGCTGCAACCGGCGGAAACCAGTTTTATCTACAAACCCACCGCCGCCCGCTACGGCATGCTGCTGGCCATCGACCTGCTCGCCACCGAGCTGGCGCTGGCCCTGCCGGACGACAACCAGGAACGCCTGCGCCGGATCAAGCTGGCCCTGGATGATTACCGCGGCGGCCCTGACAGCCTGCCGCTTGGAGACTGATATGACGTACGACACGCTGATTCGCCAGGCGCTGATCATCGATGGCAGTAACACCCCAGGGTATGTCGCCGATGTGGGCGTGCACGCAGGGCGCATCCGCACGATTGGCGACTTGTCCACAGCCCGGGCCGAGCAAGTCATCGACGCCCATGGCCGCGTATTGGCGCCGGGTTTTATCGACGTGCACACCCACGATGACACGGTGGTGATCCGCCAGCCGCAGATGCTGCCCAAGCTCAGCCAAGGCGTGACCACGGTGATTGTCGGCAACTGTGGCATCAGCGCCTCGCCGGTGAGTTTGCGCAGCGACCCGCCGGACCCAATGAACTTATTGGGCAAGCGTGAGCAGTTCTGTTATCCGCGGTTCAGCGATTATCGCAACGCAGTGCAAGGCGCCGATCCGGCAGTGAACGTTGCCGCCCTGATCGGCCACACGGCGCTGCGCAGCAACCATATGGATGACCTGCATCGCACCGCCACGCCCTATGAAATCGCGGCCATGCGCGTGCAGTTGCAAGAGAGCCTGGAGGCCGGTGCCCTTGGGTTATCCACAGGCCTGGCCTACGCCAGCGCATTCAACGCCGAGACTGATGAGGTGTTGCAGCTTGTTGAAGAACTGACGGCCTACGGTGCGGTGTACACCACGCATTTGCGCAGCGAGTTCGAGCCGGTACTGGAGGCAATGGATGAGGCGTTTCTGATCGGCCGACATGCCAGGGTGCCGGTGATTATTTCCCACCTTAAATGCGCGGGTGCCGGTAATTGGGGGCGCAGTCCGCAGTTGTTGGCGGCTCTGCAAGCTGCAGCGGAAAATCATCCGGTGGGCTGTGATTGCTATCCCTATGCTGCCAGTTCCTCGACCCTGGACCTCAAACAGGTCACCGACGCGTTTCGCATCACCATCACCTGGTCGACACCGCACCCGCACATGGGCGGGCGCGATTTGCAGGACATCGCTGGCGAGTGGAACGTTTCGCTGTTGGAGGCCGCTCGCCGTTTACAGCCGGCAGGGGCGGTGTATTACGGGATGGATGAAGCCGACGTCCGGCGCATCCTTGCGCATCCGTTGTCGATGGTGGGCTCGGACGGCTTGCCTGAAGACCCGTTTCCTCATCCCCGCTTGTGGGGGGCCTTCCCACGTGTACTCGGGCATTTCAGTCGGGATGTCGGCTTGTTCCCTTTGCACACGGCGGTGCACAAGATGACCGGCTTGTCGGCGGCGCGCTTTGGGCTGGCCGAGCGTGGCGAGATCCGTGAAGGCTACTGGGCTGACCTGGTGTTGTTCGACCCCCTGCGGGTGCGGGATGTGGCGGATTTCACCGCACCGCAGCGCGCAGCTGAAGGGATTGATGGCGTGTGGGTCAATGGCGTATTGAGCTATCGCGATGGGCAGGCGAACGGCGCGAGAGCAGGCCGGTTCCTGGCGCGTAGCGGGGATTTGCGTGGTGGGTTTACGGCTCTATAGTGGGGCTTCTTTTATACGGAGCTGTCGCCATGCACTTAGGAAAAGTCGTCCCCATTCTGCGGATTTTTGACGAGGTCAAAGCCTTGGAATTCTACGTCGACTTCCTGGGGTTCAAGGTCGATTGGCAGCATCGTTTCGAGGCGAATTTCCCGTTGTACCTTCAGGTCTCGCTGGGGGAGTGCGTGCTGCATTTGTCCGAGCATCATGGTGATGCTTCGCCGGGGGCGGCGGTGCGAATTCAGGCCCAAGGGGTCGATGCGTATCAGCAGCAGTTGCTGGGCAAAGAGTACCGATATGCCAAGCCTGGGGTTGAGGACACGCCCTGGGGTTCGCGGGAGATGAGTATCCGTGACCCGTTTGGGAATCGGCTGGTGTTTGTCGAGGACAGCGAGGTCTGAAGGGTAAATGGCAGGCAAAAAAAAACCGCCTTAGTAGGGCGGTTTTTTATTGCAAACCCAGTGAGTGGCTGGGGTTTGCTATCTCAAAGGACGCATTGACCCGCAGGTGGATACTAACTGCCGGTCACGTCGTCACGCAAGACGGAACGATGGCCGGCATGGATCCTTTAGGCATCTTTCTCTTGCCTGATTTTGACTGCAAAAGCTTGCAATGAATCTATCGGCGATACTGGATATTTGACCACTGTTAGACACACCTTAGACGGGAATGTTGGTTAGGATCTTCCCCGTTCTGCGTTTGTCGCTTTTGGGGGGCCGGGTACGCGCGCGAATTCTGGACTGACCGCCACGGGCTAGTAATCCGTGCCGGATTGATGCGGAAGGCCTACTAGCCCGGCCACCTCAAAGGACGCATTGACCCGCGTCCAAAGGCTCACGTGTTCCGGTAAGTGCGCTGGAGGTAAGGCCCAACTCTAGGAGGGCCGAGTATGTCTAAGTTTGCACGACGTACGTGGAACCTCGTAGTGAATGCTTTACGTGTTTATCACGTGTGGACATTCCTGCGGGACAGCTTTGATGACCAATAAGGTCTGAGAAGTGGAGCCGCCTCGGCTTAAATTGAGGCGGCTTTTTTTGGTTTTTTAAACCCGGAAATGACTGACCATCTGCTGTAACTGGCTACCCAATCGAGCCAGTTCCACACTCGACTTGGCCGTCTCATCACTGGCAGTCGCGGTCTGCTCGGACACATCCCGCACATTCACGATACTGCGGCTGATCTCTTCCGCCACGGCGCTTTGCTGTTCGGCGGCCGCTGCAATCTGCTGGTTCATCGACTGGATATTCGACACGGTGCGGGTGATGTTTTCCAGGGATACCCCAGCCTTGCGCGTCAGTTCGACGCTGCTGTCGGTGAGGCTGCGGCTGTTGTTCATCACGCTGGCCACTTGTTGGGTGCCGTTCTGCAAGCCGGCCACCAGGCCTTCGATTTCCTCGGTGGATTTCTGTGTACGCTGGGCCAGGCCGCGTACTTCGTCGGCGACCACCGCGAAGCCACGCCCGGCCTCACCGGCACGCGCGGCTTCAATCGCGGCGTTCAGGGCCAGCAGGTTGGTCTGTTCGGCCACCGCCTTGATTACGTCCATCACGCTGCCGATCTTGTTGCTCTCTTGTTGCAGGTGCGTCATGGCGTCGGTAGAGCGGGCGACTTCAGCCGCCAGGCGTTCGATCTGGGCGATGGCTTCGGCCACCACCTTGTCGCCTTCGCGGGCCTGGCCGTCGGCGTCGGAGGCGGCTTGGGACGCCTGCTCGGCATTGCGCGCAACTTCCTGCACGGTGGCGGTCATTTCATGCATGGCGGTGGCGACCTGATCGGTCTCGATCTTCTGGCTGTTTACCCCGGCGCTGGTTTGCTCGGTTACGGCCGATAGCTCTTCAGCGGCGCTGGCGATCTGGGTCACGCCATCGCGGATGCCGCTGATCAACTCGCGCAGGGTCGTGCCCATGCGCTGGATGCCTTGTTGCAGCACGCCCAGCTCATCACGGCGGGTTACCTGGATGTTGTGGCTCAAGTCGCCCGAAGCGATGCGCTCTACCACCGCCAGGGTGTCCTGGATCGGGCGGGTGATCTGTCGGGTGATGACCCAGGCGGCAATTACGCCAACCAGCAAAGCCAGCAAGGTGCTGATCAATTGCAGGCTGCGGGCCTGGGTGCTTTCAGCGTCGCGACGTTCCAGTTGAATGTCGTACAGCTTGTCGCTGATGGTCACGATATCGGCGCCCTGGGTGGTCATTTCGGCGCGGGCGGTGACGATGTTGGCGTTGGCTGCCTTGTAGCTCTGCACGGCGCTGCGGTAGGCACCGAGGGCGGTTTCCAGGGCCGACAATGCGCTTTGCTGACCGGTACCGAACGCCGCGCTGAGGTCCTTCAAACCGGCGACGGCTTTTTCCAGTTGCGCCGCAGCGCGGGCTTCGGTTTCTGCGTTGGGACTATTGGTATAGCCGCGCACTTCGTAGCGAGCTTGCTGGAACTCATTCTTGGCTTGGGTCACGGCCAGAAATTGCGTGAAGCGTTCCGGGCTATCCGGCGCCTGTTGCACACTGGTTTGCAGCGCATTGATTTGCGCGTTGGCGATATCGGCCTTGGCGCCCATGACGTCGCGCGCAGCGTTGCCATTGCGGTAGGCCTCGCGCATTTTGTTCAAGGACTGGCGGTAGGCGGTAATGATGGCTTTCTGGTCATTGAGCAGCTTGAGGTTTTCCGGGCTCTTGAAGCTATCCAGCAGCTTCTGTTGCTGAGCGGCGAAGGCATCGAGGCTGGTCTGTACGTTCTGCGCCACGGCTTCGTCGCCATTGGCCAGCATGTATTGCAAGCGCACGATGCGCAGCTTGGTCAGCGAGGCGTTGAGCTGGGTGATATCGCTCATCCAATTGCTACGGTCGATCAAGCCGCCGAGGCTGGTCCAGCCCGTGAGCGCCAGGACTGAAGTGAGGACCAACACCAGGCCGAAGCCCAGGCCGAGTTTGAGATTGACGCTGATGTTACCGAACCAGCTGTTCATCGAAAGCTCCTTGAAGAGTGATGTCTGTCTGCTGGACGGTGTGTTGTTGTTTGAGCCAGCCAAGATGTGTAGGGCTGTATCGGCGGCAAGGGACAATTCTGAAATACTTTTATTGCCGGGCGACGAAGGGCCATCGGCACGCTAATGCGATGCCGGGGTGGGGCTGATCATGGGCCGCTCTTGTGTGCTAGTCTGCGGGCCCTTTTAGTTCTGGGCAGCGCGGGAAACCGTGGTGTCCTACAGCGGAGCCTCTTCATGTCCGAAGTTAATCTGTCCACCGACGAAACCCGCGTCAGCTACGGTATCGGCCGTCAGTTGGGCGACCAACTGCGCGACAACCCGCCACCGGGCGTGAGCCTGGACGCAATCCTGGCCGGTCTGACCGACGCGTTTGCAGGCCAGCCAAGCCGTGTTGACCAAGAGCAAATGGCAGCCAGCTTCAAAGTAATCCGCGAAATCATGCAAGCCGAAGCCGCTGCCAAGGCTGAAGCTGCTGCGGGCGCTGGCCTGGCTTTCCTGGCAGAAAACGCCAAGCGTGATGGCATCACCACCCTGGCTTCCGGCCTGCAATTTGAAGTGCTGACCGCCGGTACCGGCGCGAAGCCGACCCGTGAAGACCAAGTGCGCACCCACTACCACGGCACCCTGATCGACGGCACTGTGTTCGACAGCTCCTACGAGCGCGGCCAACCTGCGGAATTCCCGGTGGGTGGCGTGATCGCCGGCTGGACCGAAGCCCTGCAACTGATGAATGCCGGCAGCAAATGGCGCCTGTACGTGCCGAGCGAACTGGCTTACGGCGCTCAAGGCGTTGGCAGCATCCCGCCGCACAGCGTTCTGGTATTCGACGTCGAGCTGCTCGACGTTCTGTAAGACCTGCTGATTACCTGTTGGGACGAACGCGTTCGCCCCAACAGGCATTTGCCAGTTTCTTCATGGATGGAACTTGCCATTCAAGTCGGTCGCCGGGCGCAACGCGCGTGCATAGCAGAACAGAAACAGATTCCTTACCACCTCCTTCAGCACCCCAGGCTCACTGGAACTCAGGCCATTCACGTCCAGATCGCCTTGGTCCTGTAGCTCGTTCAGCGCTTCTTCCTCAAGCACCGCACAGACTTCACCGGTTTCCCGATGCAGGATTCGCAGGTAAGGGTGGGGGCGATCCAGCCAGGCATCTATCAAATAAGTCATGGTCGTTCTCCTTGATGGGTTTCAATGAGAATAATTCTTATTCGTAGAATAGCAAGCGTCTATTGGCAGTTTCTGGGTTTTTCTGTGTGGGTATTGCGTTCGATCAACGCAGAGGGCGAAACGCCATCCCGCGGCGGGCGCGGGATGGAATGCAGCAGGATCAGACTTTGCGTACGAACTCGGACTTGAGTTTCATCGGGCCGATCCCGTCGATCTTGCAGTCGATATCGTGGTCGCCGTCGCACAGGCGGATGTTCTTGACCTTGGTGCCGACCTTGACCACCAGGGAAGTGCCCTTGACCTTGAGGTCCTTGATCACGGTGATGGTGTCGCCGTCCTGCAGGACATTGCCCACAGCGTCTTTCTTCACGGTTTCATCACCAGCCACTTCGGCCTCGCCAGTGGCGGACCATTCATGGGCGCATTCCGGGCAGATCAGCTGGGCGCCGTCTTCGTAGGTGTATTCGGAATTGCATTTCGGGCAGGGAGGCAACGTGCTCACTAAAGCTCCTAGAAAGTCAGGGATGGCTAAAAGTCGCACATTATATAGGGTTTTAAACGCGGATGGGGTTGGACTCGTCCTAATGTGGGAGCTGGCTTGCCTGCGATAGCGGCAGTGAGTTCACTCCAGTCATCGCAGGCAAGCCAGCTCCCACATTAAACAGCGCGGAATCAGTGAGTACGGGCGACCGCAAACTCACTCAGCTCAACCAGGGCATCCCGGTATTCACTGGCCGGCAGCGCTTGCAGGCATGTGATCGCCCGCGCCACGTAGTCACGCGCCAGTTGCGCGGTGTACTCCAGGGAACCCGAAGCTTCTACAGCGGCACGGATGGCTTCCAGGTCTTCGATCCCGCCTTTCTGGATCGCCTTGCGCACCAAGGCGGCCTGTTCCGGCGTGCCTTCGCGCATGGTGTAGATCAGCGGCAAGGTCGGCTTGCCCTCGGCCAGGTCGTCACCGACGTTCTTGCCCAGGGTTTCGGCGTCGCCCTTGTAGTCGAGCAGGTCATCCACCAGTTGGAACGCCACGCCCAGATGATCACCAAAGGTACGCAGGGCTTCGGCCTGTTCGGCGGTGGCGCCACACAGCGCGGCAGCACTGTGGGTAGAGGCTTCGAAGAGCATCGCGGTTTTGCCGCGAATTACTTCCATATAGGTTTCTTCGGTGGTGCTGGCGTCGCGCACCTTGGACAGCTGCAACACTTCGCCTTCGGCGATGATGCGCGTGGCCTGTGAAAGAATCTTCATCACCGGCATCGAGCCCAGCTCGACCATCATTTCGAACGAGCGCGAATACAGGAAGTCGCCCACCAACACGCTGGGCGCATTGCCCCACATCGCGTTTGCAGTCTCGCGACCACGGCGCATGCCGGACATGTCGACCACGTCATCATGCAGCAAGGTGGCGGTGTGCAGGAATTCGATCGTGGCGGCCAGCAGGCGCAGGTCATCGCCTTGGCGGCCCAGGGCCTTGCCGCACAGCAACACTAATAAAGGACGCAGGCGTTTGCCGCCCGCCGACGTAATATAGTCGCCAATTTTGGAGACCAGCGGCACTTTAGACGTCAGCTGCTGTTTGATGATGCCGTCGACGGCGCTAAAATCGTCCGCGACCGCGCGGTAGAAAGCTTGGGGTTGCATCAGCGACAGTCGCTCCAGAAGGGTTGCGCGGCATGCTAGGACCCTGACCCCCGGGTGTCAAGGCGCGATAGACGGCCCCTTGCAAGCCTCCCATAGCTTGCGTACAATCGCGCACCCTGAACTTCCTGGGCAGCACCTGCCTTACGCAATTGCATTCGGGACGTCCATCCCATGCAGCCATGCCAGCCAATACCTCTTCTTATAAAGCGCTGGGTGAGCAGGATTATCGGAGAAATACCATGTCGTACGCAGTAATTGTTACTGGTGGCAAGCAATACAAAGTCGCCCCAGGTGAATACCTGAAGATCGAGAAACTGGAAGTCGCTACTGGCGAATCCGTTACTTTTGATCGCGTTCTGTTGGTCGCCAATGGCGATGACGTGAACATCGGCGCTCCAGTTGTTGCTGGCGCTACCGTTGTGGCTGAAGTGATCTCCCAAGGTCGTCACGATAAAGTCCGCATCATCAAGTTCCGTCGTCGTAAGCACCACATGAAGCGTATGGGCCACCGCCAGTGGTACACCGAGATCAAAATCACCGGTATTCAGGCTTAATTTCAGCCTAATTCCTCACTAGGAGAATTGACTCATGGCACACAAAAAAGCTGGTGGTAGTACCCGTAACGGTCGCGACTCAGAAGCCAAACGCCTTGGCGTGAAGATGTATGGCGGCCAGAAAATCATTCCGGGCAACATCATCGTGCGTCAGCGCGGCACCCAATTCCACGCCGGTTACGGTGTTGGCATGGGTAAAGATCACACCCTCTTCGCTAAAATCGAAGGCGTGATCAAGTTCGAAGTAAAGGGCGCGTTCAACCGCCGTTACGTGAGCGTTGTCGCAGCTTAATTGCGAGATCGCTGGAAAAGCCCTGTCTTGCGACGGGGCTTTTTCGTTTGTGGAGTGAGTCTCTTGCAAAGCTGTCTGTGATGAGCTCAGGCGCTGGTTTGCGGTCGCTGATTGAGGTCGCTGCGCTCATTTTTGCAAGAGTCTTATGTCTTGGTTTCTTAAGCTCGTCCATGCGGCGAGAGGCGTTTTGTTATGAAGTTCGTTGATGAAGTTTCCATCCGAGTAAAAGCAGGCGACGGCGGTAACGGTTGCATGAGTTTCCGTCGCGAAAAATTCATCGAAAACGGTGGCCCGAACGGCGGTGACGGCGGTGACGGCGGTTCCATCTACATGATGGCCGACGAAAACCTCAACACCCTGGTCGACTACCGTTACACCCGGCACTTCGATGCCGAGCGTGGCTCCAACGGCGGCAGCACCGACTGCACCGGTAAAAAAGGTGAAGACCTGGTACTGCGCGTACCGGTCGGCACCACGATCATCGACTCCGCGACCCAGGAAGTGATTGGCGACCTGACCAAGGCCGGCCAGAAACTGATGGTTGTGCAGGGCGGCTGGCACGGTTTGGGTAACACCCGATTCAAGTCCAGTACCAACCGTGCACCACGCCAGACCACGCCGGGCAAGCCGGGCGAGCAGCGCGACCTGAAGCTGGAAATGAAAGTACTGGCGGACGTGGGCCTGCTGGGCCTGCCGAACGCGGGTAAAAGTACCTTCATTCGTTCGGTATCGGCCGCCAAGCCGAAAGTGGCCGACTACCCGTTCACGACCCTGGTGCCAAACCTGGGCGTGGTCAGCGTAGACCGCTGGAAAAGCTTCGTAGTCGCCGACATTCCTGGCTTGATCGAAGGCGCTTCCGACGGCGCGGGCCTGGGTATTCGCTTCCTCAAGCACTTGTCCCGTACCCGTTTGCTGCTGCACCTCGTCGACATGGCACCGCTGGATGACACCAGTGCCGCCGATGCCGCCGAAGTCATCGTCAGCGAACTGACCAAGTTCAGCCCGGCCCTGGCCGAGCGCGATCGCTGGTTGGTACTGAACAAGTGCGACCAGATCCTTGAAGAAGAGCACGAAGAGCGCGTCAAGGAGATCGTTGATCGCCTGGAGTGGGAAGGCCCGGTCTACGTCATCTCGGCCATCGCCAAAGAAGGCACCGAGCGCCTGACCCGCGACATCATGCGTTACCTGGAAGACCGTGCCGACCGCCTGGCGGCCGACCCGGTGTACAAGGCCGAACTCGCCGAACTCGACCAGCAGATCGAAGACGAAGCCCGTGCCCAGTTGCAGGCCCTGGACGACCAGCGCGCCCTGCGCCGCAGCGGCGTGAAGTCAGTCCACGACATCGGCGACGATGATTGGGACGAAGAAGACGTGGATGATGAAGATGGCCCGGAAATCATTTACGTGCGTGACTGATCCGTTGCGATAAACTTGAACGCCGCTCCCTGGAGCGGCGTTTTGGTATCCGGGTATAACGTTATGGGCAGCGCTGGGTCGCGCGGCCCTCACTCTAAGGTTGAAGATGATGCGGAGCAAAGTGACAGGTGCGCAGCGCTGGGTCGTGAAAATCGGCAGTGCGCTGTTGACGGCGGATGGCAAGGGTCTGGACCGCGCAGCCATGAGCGTCTGGGTCGAGCAGATGGTGGCCTTGCATGAGGCAGGCGTTGAGTTGGTATTGGTGTCGTCCGGAGCGGTTGCCGCCGGGATGAGCCGTCTCGGCTGGACCGCGCGACCCAGCGCGATGCACGAACTGCAAGCCGCTGCCGCCATCGGCCAGATGGGCCTGGTGCAAGCCTGGGAGTCCAGCTTTGCCGAGCACGGTCGCCACACGGCGCAGGTGCTGCTGACCCACGACGACCTGTCCGACCGCAAGCGCTACCTCAACGCCCGCAGCACCTTGCGCGCGCTGGTGGAGCTCAAGGTCATCCCGGTCATCAACGAGAACGACACCGTGGTCACCGACGAAATCCGCTTCGGTGACAACGACACCCTGGCCGCCCTGGTGGCTAACCTGGTAGAGGCCGACCTGTTGGTGATCCTCACCGACCGCGATGGCATGTTCGACGCCGACCCGCGTAACAACCCCGATGCCCAGCTTATCTACGAAGCCCGCGCCGACGACCCGGCGCTGGATGCGGTCGCCGGCAGCGTCGGCGGTGCCCTGGGCCGCGGTGGCATGCAGACCAAACTGCGCGCCGCTCGCCTGGCCGCGCGTTCCGGTGCCCACACCATCATCGTCGGCGGGCGCCTGGAGCGCGTGCTGGATCGCCTCAAGGCCGGTGAGCGCATTGGTACGCTGCTGTCGCCGGAACGCGGCATGTTGGCCGCGCGCAAGCAGTGGCTGGCCGGGCATCTGCAAACCCGTGGCACCTTGGTGTTGGACGCGGGAGCCGTATCGGCCTTGTCCCAGGGCAACAAGAGCCTGCTGCCGGTGGGTGTGAAGTTGGTACAGGGCAGCTTCCGCCGTGGCGAGATGGTGGTGTGCGTTGCGCCAGACGGTCGCGAGATCGCGCGCGGCCTGGCCAATTACAGCGCCCTGGAAGCACAGAAGATTATTGGACAATCCTCCGACGCCATTGTCGGACTCTTGGGTTATATGGCGGAACCGGAACTGGTTCACCGCGACAACCTGATCCTGGTTTAACCATAGGAAATACACGATGCGCGTGATAAAGGGATTGCTCGGCCTGCTGTTGGCCATGCCGCTGCTGGCTTCGGCCGAAGAAGTCGGCCAGGTGTCGACAGTGTTCAAGTTCGTCGGCCCCAACGACCGGATTGTGGTTGAAGCGTTTGACGACCCCAAGGTCGATGGCGTGACGTGCTACTTGTCCCGCGCCAAGACCGGCGGGGTAAAGGGCGGGCTGGGTCTGGCCGAAGACCGTGCCGAGGCCTCGATCGCTTGCCGCCAGGTGGGCCCGATCCACTTCAAGGGTGAACTCAAGGACGGCGACGAAGTGTTCAAGGAGCGCACCTCGCTGGTGTTCAAGACCATGCAGGTGGTGCGTTTCCTCGACAAGAAGCGCAACACCCTGGTGTATCTGGTCTACAGCGACCGCTTGATCGAAGGCAGCCCGCAGAATGCGGTGACGGCGATCCCGATTTTGCCCTGGCCGACCGCTCAGTAACCTGCAGGCGAGTTTCGTCACCGGCGTCTATGATTGCAGCCTTTCGGGTTGTAAGCTCCGAAGGGCTGCAATGCAAAGAACATGGGATATCTGGAGTTCGTCATGAGTGCTTTCCACGATCTGAAACTCAAAGCCTTGGACGGACAAGCGCTACCGCTGGCGCCTTTCAAGGGCCAAGTCGTGCTGGTGGTGAATGTGGCGTCCAAATGTGGTTTGACCCCGCAATACGCGGCGCTGGAAAACCTCTACCAGCAGTACAGGGACCAAGGGTTCACAGTGCTCGGCTTGCCATGCAACCAGTTTGCAGGCCAGGAGCCCGGCACCGAGCAGGAGATTCAGCAGTTCTGCAGCCTGAACTACGGCGTGACCTTTCCACTGGGCAGCAAGATCGAGGTCAACGGCCCTGATCGGCACCAGCTGTACCGCTTGCTGGCGGGCGAGGGCGCTGAGTTTCCTGGGGATATCACCTGGAACTTCGAGAAATTCCTGTTGGGTAAGGATGGCCGGGTACTTGCGCGTTTCTCGCCCCGTACGCCCCCAGAAGATCCCTCCATCATCCAGGCCATCGAAAAAGCCCTGAGTTGACGCCTACAGGTATTCGGGCGCTTCTATACCTTAATCATTTAGATCAATAGTACTTTGAGAGACGCTCTGCTTTCCATATTATCCACGTCATAAATTTCTCAGCCGTGGAGCGCTCCATGCCCGTCCAAGCCTTGTTCAAACCCTTCCAGCTCGGTGCATTGCAACTGTCGACCCGCGTGGTCATGGCGCCCATGACCCGCTCGTTCTCCCCAGGTGGCGTACCCAACTCGAAAGTCATTGAGTACTACCGTCGCCGTGCCGCTGCCGGTGTGGGCTTGATCATCACTGAAGGCACCGTGGTCGGGCACCCAGCCTCCAACGGCTACCCCAACGTGCCGCATTTTTACGGTGAAGCCGCCTTGGCCGGCTGGAAGAAAGTGGTCGATGCAGTCCACGCCGAAGGCGGCAAGATTGTCCCGCAACTGTGGCATGTGGGCAGTGTGCGCCGTATCGGCACTGAACCTGACGCCAGCGTGCCGGCTTATGGCCCGATGGAAAAGCTCAAGGACGGCAATGTCGTTGTGCACGGCATGACCAAACAGGACATCACGCAGGTGATCAACGCCTTCGCCCAAGCGGCCAAGGATGCCCAGGCGATCGGCATGGACGGCGTGGAAATCCACGGTGCCCACGGCTACCTCGTCGACCAGTTTTTCTGGGAAGGCAGCAACCAGCGCACCGACGAATACGGTGGCAGCCTGGCCAACCGCTCGCGCTTTGCCATCGAACTGATCCAGGCGACCCGCGCCGCTGTCGGCCCGGATTTTCCGATCATCTTGCGTTTCTCCCAGTGGAAGCAGCAGGACTACACCGCGCGCCTGGTACAAAGCCCTGAAGCGTTGGGTGAGTTCCTCAAGCCATTGTCTGACGCTGGCGTGGATATTTTCCACTGTTCCACCCGTCGTTTCTGGGAGCCGGAATTTGAAGGCTCGGACCTCAACCTGGCCGGCTGGACGCGTCAGCTCACCGGCAAGCCAACCATCACGGTGGGCAGCGTGGGCCTGGATGGCGAGTTCCTGCAGTTCATGGTCAACACCGACAAAGTCGCCCAGCCTGCCAGCCTGGAGAAACTGCTGGAGCGCCTGAACAACGATGAGTTCGACCTCGTGGCAGTGGGCCGTGCATTGCTGGTGGACCCGGATTGGGCGGTGAAGGTGCGCGAAGGGCGTGAAGGCGACATCCTGCCCTTCAGTCGTGAGGCGCTGACGACCTTAGTGTAAGGACTCGGACTCCCTGTGATGGGGCACAGGGAGTTCTGTTGCTTTAGTGATTAATACTCTGGCCGCTTATTCAGCTCTTTGTGATGATCAGTCTTGAGCCCATCTTTGTGCCCAGGCTGGCCGTAGGTTGGCGGTTCTGCACGGGATTGATCCAGCCATTGTTGCTGGCGTGTCCACTCCGCGGTTGGCATGTTGACGCCATTGCGTACACCCATTCCATAAATTGGCATTGTTCATTATCTCCATATTCAAAGGGCCTGCTTGATCGGCAGGTCTCTATGATTGGCGTTACGCAACCGTTGGTTCCCGGTTTAAATACCAGGCAAAACTTGAGTGGCCGGTAGCAGGCTGGCCATGCGTTTGATCATTGACCGATTGTTCAGCGCACGTAAGGTTGCGTTGGAAGGTCAAAACTCTCCCCGCACACCCCACGTAACTGATGCTCGAATTGCTCGACAATCGCTGGCCAGCCTTGGCGGCTTGCGTGTTGACGGGCATTGAGGCGCATACGGCGTAAACCTTCTGCGTCCTCCAGCAGCCAATTGGCGGCATCGCAAAACGCATTTTCATCCCCCGGCATCGCCAGCACCCCGTTATAGCCATGACGAATATGCTGGGTGGCGGCTGCCTGGTCGTAGGCCACAACTCCCAGTCCTGAAGCCATGGCCTCCAAAACCACATTACCGAATGTTTCGGTCAGGCTGGGGAACAGGAACACATCGCCGGATGCGTAATGACGAGCCAGTTCTTCACCGCGCAAGGCACCGCAGAAAATGGCGTCGGGAAGGTCTTTCTCCAGCATGGCTCGTTGCGGCCCATCACCAACGATGATCAGTTTCATCTGACGCAGTGGGTATCTGTCTTGCAAGGTCTCGAAACAGCGCTTGAGCAGTCCCAGGTTCTTTTCCTGAGCCAGTCGTCCTACATGCAGTACTGCGATTTGCTCATTATTCAATGCCCAGCGTTCGCGCAGAGTGCTGTCGCGTTTGGCGGGGTGGAACAGTTGGCTGTCGACGCCTCTGGCCAACATCCCCAAGCGCTCAAAATGCCGACGCTCCAGTTCCAGACGCTGACTGGCGCTCGGTACCAGGGTCAGGCTCGAGCGGTTGTGAAACCAGCGCAGGTAATGGGTGACCACGCGACTGAGCAGGCTCAAGCCGTACTGGTTCGAATACTGCTGAAAGTTGGTATGAAAGCCGCTGACGACGCTGATTCCCAACCGCCGCGCCGCCCGCAAAGCGGACAATCCCAGCGGCCCTTCGGTGGCGATATACAACACATCCGGGCGCTGCCGGCTCCAGCGTCGGAGCAGTTTTCGCATCGACGATTGGCCCCATTGCAGCCCTGGGTAACCGGGTAATGGCCAGCCGCGGCACAGCAGCAGTTGATCGTCACTTGATCGGCTCTTATCGGTGTTCTGACGTGGGCGCACCAGTTCGACCTGATGGCCGCGTGAGCGCAAACCCTCGCACAGGCGGCCAAGGGTATTGGCCACCCCGTTGATTTCCGGCGGGAAGGTTTCGGTAATGAGGGTGATGTGAAGCGAGGCTGTCGTCATGACCCACAGTGTCGGCGTGGGCCATGTCGCCATTGTGTCAGTGCGATGATGGATTTATGACTTGGCCACCGCTTGCTGCGCCATCGCCTCGGCGCCTTGTTCACGCACCCAGAACAACGTTGCGCCGGCCACCGCCGCTGGCATCATCAACAGGTTGACCACCGGCACCAGCAGTACCAGGTAGACAATGCCGCCAAAACTCATGCTCTGCCAGCGTTTCTGGCGCAGCCATGCGAGCATCTCGTTCCAGCCCAGCTTATGGTTATCGGCCGGGTAGTCGATGTACTGGATCGCCATCATCCAGACGCCAAACAGCAGCCACAACGGCGCCGCGATCAGGTTGACCACCGGGATGAACGACAGGATAAACAGGCCGATGGCACGTGGCAGGAAGTAACCCAGCTTGCGCATCTCCCGCGCCAGGGTGCGTGGGACCATGGCGGCCAGTTCGGCCCAACTGAACGGCGGGAAGTCGTCGGTGCCACGTACCACGACCTCGACCTTCTCGGCGAGAAACCCGTTGAACGGCGCGGCGATGATATTGGCGAGCATGGTGAACGTGAAAAACACCATCAGCACCACCAGCACAACAAACAGCGGCCACAACAGGTAATTCAAAAAGCCTAGCCAGTGGGGCAGCGTCGGCATCAAGCTATCGACCCACAGGCTGAACTGATGGCCGGCGAAATAGATCAACCCGACGAACAGCACCAGGTTGATCGCCAACGGCAGCAACACGAACAGGCGCAGGCCAGGGCTCAACACCAGTTTGAGGCCTTCACGCAGGTATTGCGGGCCGGAAAGAGCAGGGGCGGGCATGGAATACTCCGAGCAAAATGGCGAACGCGCCGACCTTACCGGCTTTGCACCTGTTGTGAAAGCGCGGGCAGGTAGGCGACATCCAGGGTTACAAAGGTGTCGATTAACTTAATTGCGCGCATAGAGAACACCTATGAGCTGGATTGTTAATGCGTATTTCCTTAATCTTGCCCCCCTCGATACGCTGCACCCATTATTTTCAGGACCTGGCGAGTCAAAGCCTTCCCCAAGTGCTTCGCGGTCCTTTTTTATTCCCGCCGCCCTGTGGTTTGGGCGGTCGGTAGGAGTGAGTCATGTCTGATACCCGTCATTCCCGAGTGATTATTCTCGGTTCCGGCCCTGCCGGTTACAGCGCCGCTGTCTACGCTGCCCGGGCCAATCTCAAGCCGCTGCTGATCACCGGCATGCAGGCGGGCGGTCAGTTGACCACCACTACTGAAGTCGACAACTGGCCTGGCGATGTCCACGGCTTGACCGGCCCGGTGCTGATGGAGCGGATGAAAGAGCACGCCGAGCGCTTTGAAACCGAGATTGTCTTCGACCATATCAACAAGGTCGACTTCTCGAAAAAGCCTTACAGCCTGACCGGTGACAGCGGTGTGTATACCTGCGACGCGCTGATCATCGCCACCGGCGCCAGTGCGCGTTACCTGGGCCTGCCGTCGGAAGAAGCATTCATGGGCAAGGGCGTTTCGGCCTGCGCCACTTGCGATGGTTTCTTCTACCGCAACAAGCCGGTTGCCGTGGTCGGTGGTGGCAACACTGCTGTGGAAGAGGCGCTGTACCTGGCCAACATCGCCAGCACCGTGACCCTGGTTCACCGCCGCGAGACCTTCCGCGCCGAGAAGATCCTGATCGACAAGCTGCACGCCCGTGTCGCTGAAGGCAAGATCATCCTCAAGCTCAACGCCACCCTGGATGAAGTCCTGGGCGACAACATGGGTGTGACCGGTGCCCGTCTGAAAAACAACGACGGCAGCTTCGACGAGCTGAAAGTCGACGGTGTGTTCATCGCCATCGGCCACACCCCGAACACCTCGCTGTTCGAAGGCGTGCTGGAAGCCAAAGACGGGTACCTGGTGGTGCAAGGTGGCCGTGAAGGCAATGCGACCGCGACCAACATCGAAGGTATCTTCGCTGCCGGCGACGTGGCAGACCACGTCTACCGCCAGGCCATCACCTCGGCCGGCGCCGGTTGCATGGCGGCCCTGGATGCCGAGCGTTACCTCGACGGTTTGAAGGACGCTTCGTTCTAAACCTGTGAAATTGAAAAAACCGGCGAAAGCCGGTTTTTTTATGCCTGCGATCTAGCCGAGACACCGCAAAACAAATGTGGGAGCTGGCTTGCCTGCGATAGCGGTGTGATAGTCACCACCGCCCTCGCGGGCAAGCCCGGTTCCCACATTGAGCGGGGTTGATTATTAAATCAGCGGCGAGTCAGAGGCTGTTCAGCAAACTTCACTGCGGCCAGCCCATGGGCAATCAACGCTCGGATATTGCCATGGTCACTGCCCTCAGGCGTCGCCACCACCGACCGATAATGCTCACCAAACGCTAGCAGTGCTTCCTTATCACTCAACCCTTCCAGCAGCGCCAAACCCAGGGTCTTGCACGAACCTTCGTTCTGTCCGGCAGCGTTTTCCACACCGCCGTTGGTGAAAGCTTGCGGCTGGTAGTTGTAACCGGCCGCGACGAACGCCAGGGTGTCGGCAAAGAGGTGTTCGCCACTGTTGAGGCTGGCGCGCAGGGTGTTCAAATCAGTCATGAGGCTTTCCTTTGGCAAACGCGGCCTGTTGGTCGGCGTTGGCTTCTTGCTGGTATTGGGCTTTCCACTCGGCGTACGGCATGCCGTACACCACTTCACGGGCCTCATCGAGGCTGACCTCGATCTGGCGTTCGTCGGCCTCGGCCTTGTACCACTTGGACAGGCAGTTGCGGCAGAAGCCGGCGAGGTTCATCAGGTCGATATTCTGCACATCCTTGCGGCTGTCCAGGTGGGCCACCAATCGGCGAAAGGCGGCGGCTTCGAGTTCGAGGCGTTGTTGGTCGTTCATAGGGCTCACTTGGTATCAGCGGCTGGCGGCCAGAGTGATCGAAACCGACTCGGCAAAGCGCAGCGCGTGGGGCTTGTCCACTTCGACTTCGGCGTACAGCACCGATTCGTTGCTCATCACCAGGTCCAGCAGTTCCTGGGTCAGGCGCTCCAGCAGGGCAAAGCGATTGCCTTCGACGTGAGCGATGATGGCCTTGGTGATGGTGCGGTAGTTCAGGGCGTGGTCGATGTCGTTGTCACGCACGGCTTCCTGGGCGGCATACAGGATGGTCAGGTTGATCAGCACATCCTGTTTGTTGAGGATTTCGTCCTCGTTGATGCCGATAAAGGTGCGCAGGCACAGGTCCTTGACCCGGATACGCGCCATGCCTGGTTGAAGTTGTGGCATTGCTACTTGCTCCGTCCAATCAGTTGCAGGAACTCCATGCGGGTGGTGTTCGACTCGCGAAAGGCGCCGAGCATCACCGAGGTGTTCATGGTTGAATTCTGTTTCTCCACGCCGCGCATCATCATGCACATGTGCTTGGCTTCGATCACCACCGCCACGCCGGCGGCCTGGGTCACGTCCTGGATGGCGTCGGCGATTTGCCGCGTGAGGTTTTCCTGGATCTGTAGGCGCCGGGCGAACATGTCGACAATGCGCGCCAGTTTTGACAGGCCCAGCACCTTGCCGGTCGGAATATAGGCCACATGGGCCTTGCCGATGAAGGGCAGCAGGTGATGCTCGCACAACGAATACAACTCGATGTCCTTGAGGATCACCATCTCGTCATTGTCGGACGCGAACAGTGCGCCGTTGACGATTTCTTCCAGGTTCTGCTCATAGCCATGACACAGGTACTGCATGGCCTTGGCGGCACGCTTGGGCGTGTCGAGCAGGCCCTCGCGCTGCGGGTCTTCGCCCAGGATCTCGCGGTAATGGTGGGGCAGGGATAAGGTCATACAACATCCTCGCAAACGGCTTACTTGATATGCCGCCCGCCGTTGACGGTCAGGGTGGTACCGGTGACATAGGGATTGTCCAGCAGGTAACGCACGCTCTGGTAGATCACCTCGGGTCCGGGCTCGATGCCCAGGGCCGACTTGGCCAGGACTTTGGCGCGATAGGCCGCGTCATCGCCTTCGTTGAACATCACCATCGCCGGTGCGATGCCGTTGACCTTGATCAGCGGCGCGAACTGTGCGGCAAACGATAACGTGAGGCTGTCCAGCCCGGCCTTGGTGGCGCAATAGGCGATGTGCTGCCGGCTGCCCTTGCGCACCACGTCGTCGCTGATATGCACGATATCGGCGGGTGTCGAGCGTTGCAGCAAAGGTGAACAATGCAGGTTGATCAGGTACGGCGCAAGCATGTGCACGCTGAACATGTCGATAAAGGCACGGCTTTCGTCGCCCGGGGTTTCGGCGACCCAGGCTGAAGCGTTGTGGATGATTGCTCGCAGGCTTTGAGTATGGGTTTTGACTGCGGCAATGAAAGCCAGCACGCCGGCTTCGCTGGAGAAATCGGCAAACACGCCGATGGCACCGCGCTCACGCAGCGCCAGCACGCCGGGGCGTTCGCTGCGGTAGCTGAACATCACCGCTTGGCCTTCATCCAACAGGCGCTCGGCACAATGCAGGCCGACACGCTGGCCGGCACCGGTGATCAGGATCGGAGCGTTGGTTGCATTCATGGGAGGCTCAAGTCGCTAGCAGGCTCAAACTATACCAGCGCGCCGGCCTCCCTGTACTCAAGCGGCGGCTTCAGTGACTTTGCGAGGGGGCGAAGGGTGCAGCCAGTTCGTCAGCAGATGGGTCGACAGCGGTATAAAGAAATAAACCATCAACGGGGTGAGTGCTGCGGTGCTCACCAGTACGCGGCTGAACAGGTCCAACTCGCTGAGCAGCGAGCCCAGGCCGAAGTTGAACAGCAGCGATACCGGGAAAAAAGCCAACCAGATGGCCACCGCCTGTTTCCAGCGTGGCGGGCGGGCACCCACTGCGCCAAACCAGCCATCGATACCGCTGACGCGGTGTTCCGACGGGTCGGCAAACAGCTCGCTGCCTCGGCTCAGCCACGCGCTGCGCGACGCGGAGAATTCCCAGGCATGCAGGGTTTTTTCATCGGCAAAGCGGAAGATGATCTGGAACTCATCATCATGGGGTGGCGGGGCCAGCACGCCGGAACCCAGGTAACCGGGGAAGTCAGTCGCCAATTGCTCGCCTTCACGCAGCCAGGCCATCAGTTCTTCGTAGCGACCTTTGGCCACGCGGCGCGCAACCATCAAGGTGACGGGTGAGGTAGACATCGTATATCTCCAAATCAGCAAGTGCGCCGAGCCGGGTAGGCTGTGCACGAACGAGGCTGCGGGGTGGTGCAGCGACGCAAAAGAACAGGCAAGGATTATTCCGGATTTGCCCAAATACGCCAGAAACTTCGGATGGATCGCCGTAGATCTTGAATCATGCAGTTCAATCGGCGTTAAATGGTGTTCAAATTCATACAAGTTTTTTGACCGCTGATGCCCGAAATCACTGCGCCTCTTCGCGAAACGACAGCCGACAGCCACTCTGACTGCGAGGGGCTGTTTCCGATTCGTGAAGTGGCAAGACTCACAGGTGTAAACCCGGTGACCTTGCGGGCGTGGGAGCGTCGCTACGGTTTGATCCAGCCTTTACGCACCGAAAGTGGGCACAGGCTGTACTCAAGCACCGATATCGACACCGTGCACCGCATCCTCGACTGGATCGAACGTGGCGTGGCGGTGAGCAAAGTCGGCAAGCTTTTGGCGCGCGACCCACAGCCCAACGAACCGGCTACCGCGTCACGCAGCGATACCGAACTGGAGTGGCGCCAATGGCAGGCGCAATTGCGGCAGGCCATCAGTGCCTTTGATGATCGTGAGCTCGACCGGTTGTACGGCCAGATCTTCAGCGTCTATTCGACGGCCGTGGTGTTCCAGGACATTCTGGTCCCGCTGTGGCAGCAGTTGTTACGTCACCAAGGCCGCTTTGGCCAAGCCAGCGAGTGGCTGTTCTTCGATAATTTCCTGCGCTCGCGTGTCGCACGGTGCCTGCAAATGGCCTGTGCCTCGCCAGCGCCCAGGGTATTGCTGTCAGCCATTGCCGGAGAGTGCCGTGAGCTGGAGTTGCTGGTGGCGGGCTTGTTGATGTCGAGCGAGAAACTGGCGGTCAAGGTCCTGGGCGTTGGCCAGCCACTGGATGAGTTGACGCTGATCTGTGAGCGCACTCGGCCGCAAGCCCTGGTGCTGTTTTCCAACCATGCCCCTGGCGCAGAGCTGGCGTCGCGGCTCAATCGCCTGGCCTTCACCCTCGACTGCCCGTTGCTGCTGGCTGGAGAGGCGTCAGAGCTGGCGGAACACAGCCTGGAGGGGGCATCGATTGGTTGTCTGGGCAATGACGGGCGCTTGATGCCGCGCCGCTTGCAGCAACTGCTCAGCGGCCATCTGGAGTCTCAGGCATGAACGTGAGGATGAACCAGGCGATGCTGGTGCAGGATGAACTGGCGTAACCGTTCGATCTCATCGGCATCGCTCTGGCTGAGGCGATAAGCGAACAGGCCGCGGGCGGTTTCCCGCTCCAGCGTACCGCGCAGGGCGATGCGTTCGTAGCCGGAAGGGCTGAACCACAGGGAAAACGTCTTTGGCGGTTTGACCCGGCCACGCACTTCTACCAGCACCCCTTTGAATGACACTTCGTGCACCCACAGCGCGCTGGAGTAGCCCTTGATGTTTTCCAGCGCCACCGGCGTTTCAAGCGCCAGGCGCCACGGGCGGATCATCGGCCCATCTTCAAAAATGCTCGGTACGCCCAGGCGCAAATGCACGGCATGAAACTCATCTTCCACCAGGTGCAACGGGAAGGTGAGTTGCTGGTTGTCGAACTGCGCCTGGATGGTGACCTGGTCGTGAGCCGCTAGCCGCGTGAGCAAATCGCGAATCTGTGCGCCGCCATTAACCGTCAGGCTCGACCATGCATCCCGCAGGTTGAGCTGCGGGTTGTGCTGCATGTCCTGGATAAAATCCAGCTCGTCCTGCGTCAATAGCGTGTCGCGTTGCATTGATCTGGCTCAAGGCTGAGGCATTAAAAAGCCATTATCGCTCTAAAGACCGCGTTTTTTACAGTTTGTTAAATCCACTCGTCGCCTTGAGTGCCGCGAGCTCACTTTTGAGCTCGGCTAACTGGGCTTCCAGCTGGGCGACGCGCTGTTGGGCTTTGACTTGAGTGGTGACGTCTTTTTGCACGCCGACGAAATACGTTTGCTTGTCGACCTCGTTGTACACGGTCGAAAGCGACAGTTCGTTCCAGAAAGGCGTGCCGTCTTTGCGAAAGTTGCGCAGGATCTCCCGGCAGGCGCCGCCGCTGTCGAGCGCGTCACGGATGGCGATCAAGGCCGGTTGGTCGCGGTCGCCCGACTGCAGGAAGCGGCAGTCCTGATACAGGATCTCGTCGAGGGTATAGCCGGTCAGCCGTTCGAAGGCCGGGTTGACGTAGATCAGCGGTTTGTCGTTGCCTTCGCGCTCGGCAACAACGATTCCGTCGTTGGACGCATTGACGACCATTTGCAACAGTTTGGCGTTAATCATAGAGCGGTCCATGGCCTGGTTTTGACCTTGCCAGTTTATGGCAAGTCTGGAATGTTGCACGGCGCGCACTGAAATATTGGCACAGGCTGCTAATATCCCACGCTTTCACTCAACCACAGGATCAGATTGATGAAAGTCGCCATCCTCTCCGGCTCGGTCTACGGTACGGCTGAAGAAGTCGCTCGCCACGCGGAAGAAATCCTCAAGGACGCAGGTTTCAACGCCTGGCACAACGCACGTGCCACGCTGGCAGACGTGCAGGCCTTTGCTCCGGATGCATTCCTGGCAGTGACCTCGACCACCGGCATGGGCGAGTTGCCCGACAATCTGCAGCCTCTGTACTCAACCATCCGCGACCAACTGCCCGCCGCCTGGCGCGGCCTGCCGGGAGCGGTCATCGGCCTGGGCGACGCCAGCTATGGCGATACTTTCTGTGGCGGCGGTGAACAAATGCGCGAATTGTTCGCCGAACTGGGCATCCGCGAAGTGCAGCCGATGCTGCGCCTGGACGCCAGCGAAAGCGTCACCCCGGAAGCTGACGCCGAGCCTTGGCTGGCCGATTTGATCACCGCGCTGCGCGGTTGAGCCCCAGGGAGCGCCGTTATTGACGGCGCTTGTTTGACACGTATTTGTACTATTCTCTTGACTGACTCGCTCAGTCATCAAGCTGGCTGCCAAGGAAACTCCTTGCGCCTCGGCGTCTGACTAGACTGGCTCTCACTTTAGACACCATAAGAAGTGCGCCAAGGAGGTCATTGCCATGAGCCTAGCCCCTGCTCCATCGCCACAAAACGTCAAAGCCCAGGTCAGCGCCGCCGAATGGCAAACCCGCGTGGACCTCGCGGCCTGCTATCGCCTGGTGGCCATGCACGGTTGGGATGACCTGATCTTCACGCATATTTCGGCCAAGGTGCCGGGCACTGAAGATTTCCTGATCAACCCCTATGGGCTGATGTTCCACGAGATCACCGCGTCGAGCCTGGTCAAGGTTGACCAGGCCGGCAATAAGCAAATGGACAGCCCCTACGAGATCAACCCCGCGGGCTACACCATCCACAGCGCCATCCACGAAGTGCGCCACGACGTGACCTGCGTGCTGCACACCCACACTGCTGCGGGCGTGGCGGTGTGTGCGCAAAAGCAGGGTGTGTTGCCCATCAGCCAGCAATCGCTGTTCGTGCTGTCGAGCCTTGGCTATCACGCCTATGAGGGCGTGGCGCTCAATCACGAGGAAAAGGCCCGGCTGCAAGCGGATCTGGGCCAGAACAATTTCCTGATGCTGCACAACCACGGCCTGCTGACCTGCGCCGGCACCATCGCCGATACCTTCCTGATGATGTTCACCTTCCAGCGCGCCTGCGAGATCCAGGTGCTGGCCCAGAGCGGCGGCACCGAGTTGATCGCCATCGAACCGCAGATTCTCGCCGGTGCCAAGGCGATGGTGGCAGCTGTCACAAAAAGCGCCCAAGGTATGGGTGGTGCGCTGGCCTGGCCGGCGCTGCTACGCAAATTGGACCACCAGGACCCCGGGTATAAAAGCTGATGCCACTCGCCGAGATACCGCTCAGAGCCTGGCGCAAGCGCGGCCAGGACTTCGTCTTTCGTGGCCACACCGTGCGATATTGGATGGCCGGGCAGGGCGAGCCGTTGCTGCTGATCCATGGTTTCCCCACGGCCAGTTGGGACTGGCACTACCTGTGGCAACCCCTGGCCCAGCGCAATCTGGTGATTGCCTGCGACATGCTCGGCTTTGGCGACTCGGCCAAACCCATGGACCACGACTATTGCCTGTTGGAACAGGCCGATCTGCAACAGGCGCTGCTTGAGCACCTGCGCGTAGAGCAGCCGGTGCATGTGTTGGCTCATGACTACGGCGACAGTGTCGCCCAGGAATTATTGGCTCGGCATTACGAGGGCCGGTTCCCGATGGCGAGTTGTGTATTTCTCAACGGCGGGCTGTTTCCGGAAACCCATCGGCCGGCGCTGGTGCAAAAGCTGCTGCTCAGCCCGTTGGGCTGGATGATCGGTCGGGCCTTTGGGCGCAATGCCTTGGCCAGCAGTTTCAACCAGATCTTCGGCCCCCAGACGCGGCCCAGTGAAAGCGTGCTGGATGATTTCTGGAGTTTGATCAGTTGCAACGACGGCCCGCGTATCCTGCACAAACTCATCGCCTACATCCCCCAGCGCCGTCGTCTGCGCGAGCGCTGGCTCACGGCCATGCAGCGAGGTGAAGTGCCGCTGCGGGTGATCGACGGCGAAGTAGACCCGATTTCCGGGGCTCATATGGTCGAGCGCTATCGCCAACTGGTGCCCGCGCCCGACACGATAAGGCTGGCCAATATCGGCCACTACCCGCAGATCGAGGCGCCGGTCCAGGTGCTCAAGCATTACCAGGCGTTTCGTGAGCGCATCAGCCAGCCTTCACCGCGCGCGGCCTATTCCTGATTCCGCGCATCATCCCGCTGCCTTATCAAGCACCATTCAGCCCCGGCCGTCTTTATTGTGACCAAAGGCTGCGTGCGTGACACTCTGCCTATCCCATTGTCGCCAGCGGAGTTCGGTATGAGTGAGTCAGTGCAGTTCCAGGATAAGGTCGTGATCGTCACCGGCGCCGGTGGTGGCTTGGGCCAGGCCCATGCGCTGCTGTTCGCCAAGCACGGGGCCAAAGTGCTGGTCAACGACCTCGGTGGCTCAACCCAAGGCGAGGGCGCCAACGCCTCGGCGGCCGACCGGGTGGTGGCGCAGATCCGCGCGGCAGGCGGTATTGCCGAGGCCAACCATGACTCCGTCACCGACGGCGACAAGATCGTACAGAACGCCCTGGATGTTTTCGGCCGGGTCGACGTGGTGGTCAACAACGCCGGCATCCTGCGCGACAAGACCTTTCACAAAATGGACGACAACGACTGGGACCTGGTTTACCGGGTGCATGTCGAAGGTGCCTACAAAGTCACCCGCGCCGCCTGGCCGCATTTGCGCGAGCAGGGTTATGGCCGGGTGATCTTCACGGCGTCGACGTCAGGCATTTACGGCAACTTCGGCCAGTCCAACTACGGCATGGCCAAGTTGGGCCTGTATGGCTTGACCCGCACCCTGGCGCTGGAAGGGCGCAAGAACAACATCCTGGTCAACGCGATTGCCCCCACCGGCGGCACGCGCATGACCGAAGGGCTGATCCCGCCGCAGGTGTTCGAGCGCCTCAAGCCGGAACTGGTCAGCCCGCTGGTGGTGTACCTGGGCAGTGACGCCTGTGAAGAAACCGCAGGCTTGTTTGAAGTGGGTGGCGGCTGGATCGGCAAGACCCGTTGGGAGCGCAGCCTGGGTGTGGGTTTTGATCCCGAGGCCGGTTTTTCGCCGCAGGATGTGGCCGCGCACTGGCAGCAGATCTGCGATTTCGAAGGGGCTGCGCACCCCAAGGACAATATCGAGGCACTGAAGGAAATGATGGCCAACTTGCAGAAGTTCAGCCTCTGATCATTGCCGGTAAATCAATGAATCCCACGGGGCGTCGATGACGCCCCGTTTTATTGCAGGCATAAAAAAGGCCGCTGCATAGGCAGCGGCCGAAGTAAGACGTTGGATCAAGGAGCGACAAATCAACGTCAGTGAACACCGGGAACAGACTGATTACGGGATCAATCCGTTATAAATCAGCTTTTCTCCCCAATGCGGGAGCGGGCTGTTTGCCCTGAAAGCCAGGCAAGAATAGTCGGTTGTAACAAAATGAGTAATAGCGAATCAGGACAAGGACTATTACCAGATCGGCAATAATTACAGGGCGCCATCGATCCTTCTGATAACCCTTCATCCATCGCATGCATGTCATCAAGCCAACGCCCGGCCAGAGAACCCCGTCATCCTTTCGAGCGACAACACGAATACCTCCTTGGTGCGCTTATCGCTCCTCAAGGGCGGCAGTAGGGTGGGGCCTTCTGTCACTCACCGGGGAAGACGCATGACAAAAACAATAATGCGCGCCATCTTCACGCCACAGGCGCTGGCCACTGCGGTTGCGCTGGGCTGCTGTGCCCAGGCGCAGGCTGTTTCGTTCAACATCGGCGAGATCGAAGGGCAATTCGACTCCTCGCTGTCGGTCGGCGCCAGTTGGGGCATGCGCGATGCCGATAAAAGCCTGGTCGGCACGGTCAATGGCGGGACGGGCCAGGCGTCCACCGGGGATGACGGGCGCCTCAACTTCAAGAAGGGCGAGACCTTCTCCAAGATCTTCAAGGGGCTGCACGACCTTGAGTTGAAGTACGGCGACACCGGGGTATTCGTGCGTGGCAAGTATTGGTACGACTTCGAGCTCAAGGACGAAGACCGCGAGTTCAAGCCCATCAGCGATCACAACCGCAAGGAAGGCGCCAAGTCCAGCGGTGCGCAGATCCTCGATGCCTTCGTCTACCACAACTACTCCCTGGGCGACCTGCCCGGCACCGTGCGCGCCGGCAAGCAGGTGGTCAGTTGGGGCGAAAGTACCTTCATCGGTAACTCCATCAACAGCATCAACCCGATCGACGTGTCGGCGTTTCGCAGGCCCGGTGCCGAGATCAAGGAAGGCTTGATCCCGGTGAACATGCTGTTTGCCTCCCAGAGCCTGACCAATCAACTGACAGTGGAAGGTTTCTACCAACTGGAATGGGACCAGACGGTGCTCGACAACTGCGGCACCTTCTTCGGTGGGGACGTGGCGGCGGACGGCTGCACCAATAACTACACCGTGGGCAGCCCGGCGATCCGACCGCTGCAACCGGTGGCCGCTGCCTTTGGTCAAGGGTTTGGCGTGACCAATGAAGGCGTGATCGTGCGGCGTGCCGGTGACCGCGATGCGCGTGACTCCGGCCAGTTCGGCGCGGCCCTGCGCTGGCTGGGCGATGACACTGAATACGGCCTGTATTTCATGAACTACCACAGCCGTACACCGACCGTCGGCACCCTGACCGCCAATACCAACCTGGCCACCATCGGGCGCATCATCAACACCGCCAACGCCCTAGCACCCGGTTCCGGGGGCGGTTTGGCGCAAAGCACCATGCTTGGCCGCGGCCAGTACTACCTGGATTACCCGGAAGACATCCGCCTGTTCGGCGCCAGTTTCTCCACCACCTTGCCCACGGGCACGGCGTGGACCGGCGAAATCAGCTATCGGCCCAATGCGCCGGTGCAGCTCAACACCACTGACCTGACCCTGGCCCTGGTCAATCCCATTGCGGGCCAACTCGCCTCACCCATCCGCAGCAATTTCGGCGATGACAACAAAGGCTATCGCCGCAAGGAAATCACCCAGATCCAGAGCACCATGACCCAGTTCTTCGACCAGGTACTGGGCGCCGAGCGCCTGACCCTGGTGGGCGAAGCGGCGGTGGTGCACGTCGCCGGCCTGGAAGACAAAACCAAACTGCGTTACGGCCGAGACTCGGTGTACGGCGCCTACGGTTTTCAAGGTGACACCGACGGTTTTGTCACCTCCACCTCGTGGGGCTACCGGGCGCGGGCGATCCTTGACTACAACAACGCCATTGCCGGTGTGAACCTCAAGCCCAACCTGTCCTGGTCCCACGACGTGGCGGGCTACGGCCCCAACGGCCTGTTCAACAAAGGCGCCAAGGCCATCAGCGTCGGCGTGGATGCGGACTATCGCAGCACCTACACCGCAAGCCTGAGCTACACCGACTTTTTTGGCGGTGACTACAACACCCTGACCGACCGCGACTTCCTCGCCCTCAGCTTCGGCGTGAACTTCTGATCTGGCTTAAAAGAAGGACAAGACCCTATGCGTAAGATGATTGCAATGTTGGCCCTGAGCGTATTGGCCGCCAACGTAATGGCGGCGGTATCGCCCGAAGAAGCAGCCAAGCTCGGCACTTCCCTGACCCCGGTCGGCGCGGAAAAAGCCGGCAACGCCGATGGCTCGATTCCGGCCTGGACCGGCGGCATCCCCAAGAATGCAGGCGCGGTGGACAGCAAGGGGTTTCTCGCCGACCCCTTCGCCAGTGAAAAACCACTGTTCGTGATCACCGCTGCCACGGTGGACAAGTACAAGGACAAGCTCTCCGACGGCCAGGTGGCGATGTTCAAGCGCTACCCCGAGACCTACAAGATTCCGGTGTACACCAGCCACCGCACGGTCAACTTGCCGGCGGACATTTACGAGTCGATCAAGCGCAGCGCCGTGAATGTGAAGGCGATCAACGATGGCAACGGCCTGGAGAATTTTACCGGCAACCGTTACTACGCGTTCCCTATCCCGAAGAATGGCGTGGAGGTGCTGTGGAATCACATCACCCGTTACCACGGCGGCAACCTGCGGCGCATCATCACCCAGGCCACGCCACAGACCAATGGCAGCTACACGCCGATCCGTTTCGAAGAAGAAGTGGCGGTGCCGCAAGCCATCCCGGATATCGACCCGGCCAAGGCCGCCAACGTGCTCAGCTATTTCAAGCAATCGGTCACCGCCCCGGCGCGGCTGGCGGGCAACGTACTGCTGGTGCATGAAACCCTCGACCAGGTGAAGGAACCGCGCCTGGCCTGGATCTACAACGCCGGCCAGCGCCGTGTGCGGCGCGCGCCGCAGGTGTCCTACGACGGCCCAGGCACCGCCTCCGACGGCCTGCGCACCACCGACAACTTCGACATGTTCTCCGGCGCACCCGACCGTTATGACTGGAAACTGGTGGGCAAGAAGGAGATGTACATTCCCTACAATAGCTACAAGCTCGATTCGCCAAGCCTCAAGTACGACGACATCATCAAGGCCGGGCATATCAACCAGGACCTGACCCGTTACGAGTTGCACCGCGTGTGGGAAGTGGTCGGCACCGTCAAGCCCAGCGAGCGGCACATCTATGCCAAACGCCATATGTTCATCGACGAAGACAGCTGGCAAGTCGCCCTGGTGGACCACTACGACGGCCGCGGCCAACTGTGGCGCGTTGCCGAAGGCCATGCGCAGTTCTACTACGACCACCAGGTGCCGGCCTACACCGTGGAAACCCTGTACGACCTGATTGCCGGACGCTACATCGCGCTGGGCATGAAGAACGAGGAGAAAAGCAGTTTCGTGTTCGGTTTCGCAGCCAAGGCGGCGGACTACACCCCGGCTGCACTGAGGTCGGCGGGCGTTCGCTGATTCCACACTGAAATGAGGTTGGAAATGTGGGAGCTGGCTTGCCTGCGATGGCGGTGGGCCAGGCCGCTCATCGATTGCTGTTGCACCGCCATCGCAGGCAAGCCAGCTCCCACACTGAAGGACGTATACCTTGGTTTTTATGGTCTTCAATCAACCCGCTGAATACTTCTTCAACAACCGCCAACCACAGGTCTAGGGTGACGCAACAATAAAAACAGCAGGATGCAGCAATGACCGCCATGACCGGCTGCCTGGACCGTTCTGGATTTATGCCACGGCTGTCCGCCCACCATGTGTTGCGTGCGCGGCTGACTGTGCCGCTGCTGACGGCGCAGGCGCGGGTAAGGTTGCTGTGCGCGCCGGGTGGCAGTGGCAAGAGCGCGTTGCTCGCCGAGTGTGCGTTGCAGGCGCCGAAGGGGTGTCAGGTGGTGTGGATGCCACTCAACGGTGCCGCGCTCAGCCCCTTGGAATTCTGCGCACGGCTGGCGCAGCAGCTTGGCTTGCCGTTTGTGGATGAAGCCACGTTATTGCTCGACTTGGGCCGTTGGCCACACACCACGTGGTTGTTTCTGGATGATTTCTGTCGCTCACCTGCGCCTGAGCTGGATGCGCTGCTGGACCGTTTGCTCGCCGCTGGCAGCCCGCAGTTGACCTGGTGGCTGGGCGCGCGACGGCGCCCGTTGTGCAATTGGCCACGCCTGTTGCTCGACGATGAGTTGCTGGAGTGCAGCGAGTTGTTTTTCAGCGCCGAGGAAGTCGAGCAACTGCTCGCCCCGGGGCATACCGTCGACAGCCTGATGCAGTTCAGCGCCGGTTGGTGCGCCGGTGTGCGTATCGCCTTGTTGGGCGACGGCCACCCCGACAAGACCCTGCTCGATTACCTGCAGCATGAGCTGTTCAACACCTTGTCGGCACCATTGGCTGAGGCCTGGCGGGTGTTGGCCCATCTGCCGCGTTTCAACCTGAACCTGTGTGAGTACTTGTTCGGTGGTGGTGACGGCGCTGAGCATTTGCGCGAATTGCAGGCACTGGGTGCGTTTATCCAGCCCTGGGAAGACACCAGCGACTGGCTCCACATTTTCCCACCGTTGGCGCGACTGCTGCGCGACGAACCCTGGCCGGCCAAACGCTCCTGGCACCGACGCGCGTGCCAATGGTTCAGCGCCGAGGGTGACTGGCAGGCCGCGTTCGAGCAGGCGTTGCTGGCGCAGGAATATGAAGTGGCGGTGAGCCTGTTGCAGCACTTCAGTTTCGAGGATTTGTTTCGCCAGCAGAACGCCGTGCTGCTGTTGCGCCTGCATGAACAGCAGGGCGATGAATTGATGTTGGGGTCGGCGCAACTGGTGGGGCTGCTCACGGCCGCGTTGTTGTTTGCCGGGCGCTTCGAACAGGCGGCCTTGTGTATCGACCAACTGGCCCGGTTCGCCCCGCAACCGACGCCCGCCGCGCAGCGCTATCTGCTGGCGCGCTGGCAGGCGCAGTGGGGTTGGTTGCTGCATTTGAGCGGTGATGCCGAGCGTTCCCGCGAACACTTGCTCGAAGCGCTGCAAGCCTTGCCTGACAGCGCCTGGACCTCACGCCTGATGTGCCTGTCGGGCCTGACCCAGCAAGCCCTGCTGCGCGGTGAGTTGGATGTCGCCCAGAGCTTGAGCCGCGAAGCATTGTGCCTGGCACGTGCTCACGGTTCGCTGGTGCTCGAATCCCTGCTGGAATTGGACCACGCCCAGTTACTGGAGCAGCGCGGCGCGCCGTATCGGGCGCAGAGCCTGCTGGAAACGGTGCAGGCGATGCTGGCTCGCCAGCGGCTCAGGGCCGGGCCATTGGTGGGGCGCATCGTCCTGCGCCGTGGGCACCTGGCCTTGCGGCAAGGCCAGGACGCCCTGGCGTGCGAATGCTTTGAGACCGGCTTGACGCTGTGCCTGCAAAGCCAGGACAAGCGCGTGCTATATGGCTATCTCGGCCTGGCGCTGCTGGCGGCCAATCGTGGCGACTACGCCCAGGCGTTCATTCAATTGCGCGACGCCGAGCGCCTGATGCAGCAGCGCCATGTCCCGGAGACGGTGTATCGCGCGGTGTTGTTGTTGGTCAGCGGACACCTGTGGCTACAACAGGGCCGGGCTGAGTTGACGGTACAAGCGGTGCGCCGGGTGTTGCGCCATTTCCGTGGGCCCAGTGCCAAGCAGGCACCGCCGGCGACCCTGGAACTGATCCCGCGTCTGGAGTATTTGCTGGTGCTGGCCGAGGTCAGGCTGGGCTGTGCCGAGCAACCTATCGCACGGCTCAATGCCTTGCTCGAAACCTCCCGGCAGCGCGGCATGCTGTGTCTGGAAACCGAACTGCACCTGGTGTTGGGTGAGGTGACCTGGCAACTCGGTGACCCGGCGTTGGCCCGTCGTGCATTGCAGGCCGGGCTGGCGCTGGCGGCTCGTTGCCAGGTACAGCAGGCGATTCGCGAACTGCGCTTGCGTGCACCCGGGCTATTGAGTGAGCTGGGCCTGGAGCCTCAGGTCACGCCTGCCGGTGCGACGCAAAACCCTCTGAGCCAGCGCGAACTCGAAGTGTTGCAGTTGATCGCCCTGGGCAACTCCAATCTGGAAATCGCCGACCGCCTGTATATCTCCTTGCACACCGTCAAGACCCATGCACGGCGCATCCACAGCAAACTCGGGGTGGAGCGCCGCACTCAGGCGGTGGCCAAGGCCAAGACGCTGGGCTTGATGGCCTAGGCGCGCAGTGCCTGGCGATATTCACCCGGGGTGGCGCCCATGGCTTGGCGAAAGCGTTGGTTGAAATGGCTGGCGCTGGAAAAACCGCACCTCAAGGCGACCTCACCCAAGGGCAACGAGCCGCTGCGCAGCAAAGTTTGCGCGCGTGCCAGGCGGCGTGCCAGCAGGTATTGATGGGGCGGCACGCCGAAGCTCTGACGGAACATCCGGGCGAAATGGTATTCCGACAGCGCGCACATCGACGCCAACTGGCCGAGGCTGATGGGATCTTCAACATGGTGGTCGATGTACTCCACCAAACGCCGCCGTTGGTGCGCCGCCAACCCGCCTTTGAGGCGCAGGCCGTCGCGCACGCCGACCTGGTTGAGCAGGGTGTGGCTGAGCAGTTCATGGGCCAGGCTGCTGGTCAGCAGGCGCTCGCCGGGTTCGAGCCAGTTGAGGCTAATCAACTGGTGAAAGCGTCGGGCCTGACGGGCGTCCTCAAGGAAGGTCGTCTCACGCAACTGCAACTCCCGCGGCTCGCGGTCCAGCAAGGTGACGCAGCCGAGGGCAAATTGCTCCGGGCTGAAATACACATGGGCCAGGCGTATCTCGCCATTGATCACCCACGCCGACTGGTGCTCGGCCGGCAGTATGCACAATTTGTCGGGGCCGCCCTTGGTGCCTGGCCGGTCACGGCGAAAGGTGCCCGTGCCGCCGCCGATATAACAGGACAAAGTGTGATGGCTGGGCGCCTGGTAGTCCTGGGCATCGTGGTGGTTGCTCCACACGGCCGCAGACAAACCGTCACCGAGCTCGGCGCAGGCTTCCAAGCGTGCGTGAGGCGAGCGGTTGAGGGATTGAAAGACGTGCAGCGATTCCAGCTCTGGCATGGTGTGTTCTCCGACGTCTTGCATCCTACTCCCGGCGGCGGGCGCTGTGAGCCCATCGCCCGACAAAAGCGCAAGAATGTGCAAGAACCTCAGGGTGGTTGAAGGCAACACTGTGGCTCAAACGACGGAGCCTGCTATGAACCTCTTCCTGTATTTACTCACGGTGCTGATTTGGGGCACCACCTGGATTGCGCTCAAGTGGCAGCTGGGCGTGGTGGCGATTCCCGTGTCGATTGTCTATCGCTTCGGCCTGGCGGCGCTGGTGCTGTTTGCGCTGTTGCTGCTCAGCCGCAAGTTGCAGGTGATGAACCGGCGCGGGCACCTGATCTGCCTGGCCCAAGGGCTGTGCCTGTTCTGCGTCAACTTCATGTGCTTTCTCACTGCCAGCCAGTGGATCCCCAGTGGCCTGGTGGCCGTGGTGTTCTCCACGGCGACCTTGTGGAACGCGCTCAATGCCCGGGTGTTTTTCGGCCAGCGGGTGGCGCGTAACGTGTTGATGGGCGGGGCGCTTGGGTTGCTGGGGCTGGGCTTTTTATTCTGGCCGGAGCTGGTTGGGCATACCGCTAGCCCGCAAACCCTGTTGGGCCTGGGCTTGGCCCTGCTGGGCACCCTGTGCTTCTCGGCGGGCAACCTGTTGTCCAGCCTGCAACAGAAGGCTGGGCTCAAGCCGTTGACCACCAATGCCTGGGGCATGGCCTATGGGGCGGCGATGCTGGCGACCTATTGCGCGGTGCGTGGCATTCCCTTCGAGATGGACTGGAGTGCGCGGTATATCGGTGCGCTGTGGTACCTGGTGATCCCGGGTTCGGTGATTGGTTTTACCGCTTACCTCACCCTGGTGGGCCGCATGGGCCCGGAGAAGGCGGCGTATTGCACGGTGCTGTTTCCGGTGGTGGCGCTGAATGTGTCGGCCGTGGCCGAGGGCTACCAGTGGACGGCGCCGGCGTTGATGGGGCTGGTGCTGGTGATGCTGGGGAATGTGCTGGTGTTTCGTAAGCCCCGGTCCATCTTGGCGGGCCTCAAGGCTAGCCAAGCCTGAATGTGGGAGCCGGCTTGCCGATAGAAGCAGCACCTGCCACGAATCCCCTGAGGGAGCGGGCTTGCCCGCGAAGGCGGTGTGCCAGTCAATGTATCTTTAACTGACCCACCGCTTTCGCAGGCAAGCCAGCTCCCACATTGGACTGAGGTGCCTGCTTTATTTGAGGCCTAGCCGCTTGGCCATGCGCCCCAGGTTGGCGCGGTCCAGGCCCAGTTCGCGGGCGGCGCTGGCCCAGTTGCGCTGATGGCGTTCCAGGCAGGCGCTGATGAGTTGGCGCTGGTAGTGCTCGGTGGCCTGGCGCAGGTCGCCGCTGACCATGGGCAGGGCTTGGGCCGGTGCTTGTTCTGCCACCGCCGTACTCACGTCGGGCAAGTCCAGGTCCAGGGCGCTCAGGCTGAGAATTTTCGGGCGCTCGCGGCAGTTGCCCAGGGCTTTCAACGCGCTGCGGCCGATCAAGTGCTCCAGCTCGCGCACATTGCCGGGCCAGTTGTAGGCCAGCAACGCCGCCTGGGCATCGCCGGTCAGGCGCAGGCTGCCCAGGCCCATGCGCGAACGGTTCTGTTCAAGGAAGAAGCCAGCCAACAGCAGCACATCACGCCCGCGTTCACGCAGTGCCGGCACTTGCAGCGGGTACACGCTCAGGCGGTGGTAAAAATCGGCACGGTAACGACCATTGCGCACCTCTTCGGCAAGGTCGCGGTTGGTGGCGGCAATCAGGCGCACGTCCACCTGGTGTTCCTTGTCCGAACCCAGGCGCTGCAACTGGCCGCTTTGCAGCACGCGCAGCAGCTTGGCCTGTACGCTCAATGACAGTTCACCCACTTCGTCCAGGAACAACGTGCCGCCGTTGGCCAGTTCAAACTTGCCTCGGCGCTCATTCAGCGCTCCGGTGAAAGCGCCGCGTACATGGCCGAACAGCTCGCTTTCTACCAGGGTTTCCGGCAGTGCGGCGCAATTGAGGCTGATCATCGGCTTGTCGGCACGCGATGACGCGGCATGGATCGCCTGGGCCACCAGCTCCTTGCCGACCCCGGTTTCGCCGGTGATCAGCACGGTCAGGTCGCTGCCGCCTACCAGCTTGATTTCCTCGACCAGCCGTTTATGCGCCTTGCTCTGGCCGATCATTTCCTTGTGCTGCTGGCCGCTGGCCTGGCGATAGATTTCGGCGCGCTGGTGCTCGTCTTCGGCCCGCAGCGCCAGGCGCTCAATGCGTTCAGCCACATTGACCGTGGCCGCGGCGAGGCTGGCGAAGGCCTGCAGCGCGTCCAGTTCGACCCGTTCAAAGCGCTCGTTGTCGAGAGCGTCAAGGGTCAGCAGGCCCCACGGCTGGTCGTCGATAAACAGCGGGCAGCCCATGCAGTCGTGGACTTCGAGGTGGCCGTGTAAACCGGCGACCAGGCCGTCATAGGGGTCGGGCAATTGGCTGTCGCTGTCGAAGCGGGTAGGGCCGGGGCTACTCAGCAGTATTTCAAAGCGCGGGTGTTCGCTGATCTTGAAACGTCGGCCCAATGTGTCAGGGCTCAAGCCATCCACCGCCAGCGGCACCAGCCACTCGCCATCCAGCCGCAGCAGCGCGGCGGCATCGCAGGGCAACAGGGCGCGCATGGTTTGCAGCAGGCGGCGGTAGCGCTCGCCTTCGGGCAGTTCCCGGGACAGATCGGCGACCAGCGGCAGCAGGGCGGTGAGCAGCGGTTTTGCAGTCATAATGACTCCTTGTAGTCGATATGACTATAAAGCGTAGGAGGTCATACTGACTACATAATGTTTAAACTATTGAAAAACATGGGTTTATTAGTTGGCACGAATACTGACTACCTAAGGGTAATGAGTAAAAAGACCGAGGAGTCTCCCATGCTGAGTGCCCAAGACCGTGCCATTGTTAAATCCACTGTGCCCCTGCTGGAAAGCGGCGGTGAAGCACTGATCACCCATTTTTACCGCATGATGCTGTCCGAGTATCCCGAAGTCCGTCCGCTGTTCAACCAGGCCCACCAGGCCAGTGGTGACCAGCCTCGCGCCCTGGCCAATGGCGTGCTGATGTACGCGCGGCATATCGACCAGTTGGACCAACTGGGCGATCTGGTGGCCAAGATCATCAACAAGCACGTGGCCTTGCAGATTCTGCCGGAGCATTACCCCATCGTTGGGGCCTGCCTGCTGCGGGCTATTTCCGAAGTGCTGGGCAGCGAGATTGCCACCCCCGAGGTCATGAGTGCCTGGGGCGCGGCCTACGGCCAGTTGGCGGACATTCTGATCGGCGCCGAAGCGGCCATCTACGACGAAAAAGCCCAGGCGCCCGGCGGCTGGCGGGGTGCGCGGGCGTTCCTGCTGGTCAAGCGCGTGGAGGAGAGCGACGAGATCATCTCCTTCTACTTCGCCCCGGTGGACAACGGCCCGATCCTGGCCGCAGCCCCCGGCCAGTACATCGGCCTGAAACTGGTGCTCGATGGCGAAGAAGTGCGCCGCAACTATTCCCTGTCGGCCCTCACCGACACCGGGCTGTACCGCATCAGCGTCAAGCGCGAAGTGGGCGGGCGGGTCTCCAATTACCTGCACGACCAGATGCACGTCGGCGCGACCATTGACCTGTTCCCGCCGTCGGGTGAGTTCACCCTGGCCGCCAGTGATAAACCGCTGGTGTTGATCAGCGGCGGGGTAGGCATTACGCCCACACTGCCGATGCTCGAAGCCGCCCTGGCAACCGAACGCCCGGTGCACTTCATCCATTGCGCCCGTAACGGCGGGGTGCATGCGTTCCGTGATTGGGTGGATACGCTGGCGGCCCAGCATCCGCAGCTCAAGCGTTTCTACTGCTATGCCGAGGATGACGGTATCAGCCCGGCGGCAGACCAGGTCGGGATGCTCAACCAGGAGCAACTGGCAGCCTGGTTGCCTGAGCAGCGTGATATTGATGCCTACTTCTTGGGCCCCAAGGGTTTCATGGCGGCGGTCAAGCGTCATCTCAAAGCGCTGGGTGTGCCGGAGAAGCAGGCGCGCTATGAGTTCTTTGGCCCGGCGGCGGCGTTGGAATAGAATTTGGCCAATTGACCGTATCGGCATCATCGCGGGCAAGCCCGGCTCCCACAGAGGATTGCATTCCAATGTGGGAGCCGGGCTTGCCCGCGATGGCGTCCGCACGATCATTACATTTGCCACGATTAATCCGCTGTTAACCCCCCTCTGTTTTAACCACTGCCTGTGTGTAAACTCGTTGCCATCAGGCACAACCATAATCAGAGAAAGGGAAAGACGGGGATGATTGACGACATGCGTTTAGGCAGGGAGCGGCGCTTTCTGGTGTTGCTGGGCATCATCTGCCTGGCGCTGATTGGCGGGGCGCTGTACATGCAAGTGGTGCTGGGCGAAGCGCCGTGCCCGCTGTGCATTCTGCAGCGCTACGCCTTGCTGCTGATTGCGCTCTTTGCGTTCATCGGCGCCGCCATGCGCACCAAGGGCGCGCTGACGTTCTTTGAAGGGTGGGTGGTGCTCAGCGCCTTGGGTGGCGTGGCTGCGGCCGGCCACCATGTGTACACCCAGTTTTTCCCCCAAGTCAGCTGCGGCATCGATGTGTTGCAGCCGATCGTCGACGACCTGCCCCTGGCCAAGGTGTTTCCCCTGGGCTTCCAGGTCGACGGCTTCTGCAGCACCCCCTACCCACCGATCCTCGGCCTGTCCCTGGCCCAATGGGCACTGGTGGCATTCGTGCTGACGGCGATCCTGGTGCCCCTGTGCATCTATCGCAACCGTCACCCCAAAGCCTGAGTCGCCGCGGCTGCCAAACGCTCCGTTCCTTCTGAATGAAGGCCGGAGCGTTTTTGTTTGTAGGGATTTGTGAAAGCACCGTGACGAGGGGCAACGGAAGGTGCGCGCAGCGTGCGACATGTTGTCACACGGACGCTGTCGCAGGACGTTTCTGACCCGCCAAATCGGCCCTTTAATTTGCACCCGGCGCACAAATTGTGCTGTCAGTTCGTGGTTCGTGCAGTGGCCCGATTTGTGTGCGGCTCCAACCCCTGCTGCCTCTATGAATGCCTTGTTTTATGGGGACTTGGACGGCATCCGCATGCCCTTACAAGCCGTAAGGGAAGTGGCACTGTGCCCAATAACACGGCAATTTTTGTGGTTTTTGTTGAGAATCGAACACGATAAGATCGCGAATCTTTGCAACTTTGGTGAAGGATTGTTGCTGGAATCGATAAAAATTATTTCTTTATAAGACATGGTTTATACATCGCTAGCTAACTACAATCGCCCGCACTGAATGTCCGGTGCTGTTCAATATTTGAGCATTGGAGCGGTCGAGGAGCAGATGGAAGGCTCAATGCGACCCCAGGTTCCGGCAGCCTTTCAACTATCCGCACCAAATGGAATTGGTCTGTAACAAGGCCTTTAGCCACGAAATCGAATAAGAACTCACTGCAGGTCCGTGAAACGTACAGTCATGACGTGTCGGGCAGGCTCTTATTCAATCGAAGAGAAATGCCAACCCTTGGCAGGGTGAAGTGTTGGCGATCAAAACCCAACTGCATTGCGCAAGCTGCTTTAGAGGTCGTGAGATGAGTAAAAACAGGTACCCCCGATTACTAGGCTTTTTGCCGCTGCTTGGCATGATGTTAATGCTGGGAGGCTGCAAGTGGACCTTGCTCGACCCAAAAGGACAGGTCGGTCTGGATGAACGAAACCTGATCATCACCGCTACCCTGCTGATGCTGCTGGTTGTGGTGCCTGTGATCGTGATGACCTTCGCCTTCGCCTGGAAATACCGCGCGTCCAACACCAGCGCTACCTACGCGCCGAAGTGGTCGCACTCCACCAAGATCGAGATCGCGGTGTGGCTGGTTCCGATCCTCATCATCATCGCCCTGGGTTACATCACCTATAAGTCGACCCACGCGCTGGACCCGTACCGTCCGCTGGAGTCCGACGTCAAGCCTGTGAACATCCAAGTGGTCGCGCTGGATTGGAAGTGGCTGTTCATCTACCCGGACCTGGGTATCGCCACTGTCAACGAGATCCGCTTCCCGGAGCACACCCCGCTTAATTTCCGGATCACCTCCGACGCCGTGATGAACTCGTTCTTCATCCCAGCACTGGGTGGCCAGATCTACGCGATGGCAGGCATGCAGACCCGCCTGCACCTGATCGCCAACCAGAAAGCTGAAATGGAAGGCATCTCCGCCAACTACAGCGGCGCTGGCTTCACCGGCATGAAATTCAAAGCGATCTCGACAAGCCAGGAAGATTTCGACGCCTGGGTAGCTGCAGTCAAGGCCGCACCTAAACAGCTTGATCAAGCTGAATACGACGCTCTGACCAAACCGAGCCAGAACAACCCTGTCGCCTTGTACTCCGCGTATGAGCCGGACCTGTTTCAGAAAATCGTCGACAAGTACGAAGGTATGAAGCCAGGCAAGCCGGTCAAGCACGAGAAGAAAGAAGTGGCCGTGGTTGAAGGTTCTGATACGGGCGCGCATTCAACTGCTGGGGCAGAGGAGTAAACGATGTTTGGTAAATTAAGTTGGGACGCGGTCCCATTCCACGAGCCGATCGTAATGGTGACTATCGCCATGATCGCGCTGGGTGGTTTGGCGCTGGTTGCGGGTATCACCTATTTCAAGAAGTGGTCCTACTTGTGGACCGAGTGGTTGACCTCGGTCGACCACAAGAAAATCGGCGTCATGTACGTCATCGTTGCCATGGTCATGCTGCTGCGTGGTTTTGCCGACGCCATCATGATGCGTACCCAGTTGGCCATGGCCACCGAGGGTTCGCCTGGCTACCTGCCACCTGAACACTATGACCAGATCTTCACCGCTCACGGTGTGATCATGATCATCTTCATGGCGATGCCATTCTTCACCGGCTTGATGAACCTTGCCTTGCCGCTGCAGATTGGTGCGCGTGACGTTGCCTACCCGTTCCTGAACTCCCTGAGCTTCTGGCTGCTGGTTTCCGGCGTGGTGCTGATCAACGTTTCCCTGGGCGTCGGCGAATTCGCCAAGACCGGCTGGGTTGCGTATCCGCCATTGTCGGGCTTGCAATACAGTCCGGGCGTGGGTGTGGACTACTACATCTGGGCGCTACAGTTATCAGGGCTCGGGACGACATTGACGGGGGTCAACTTCCTGGCCACCGTCCTGAAAATGCGCGCCCCTGGCATGAAACTGATGGACATGCCGATCTTCACCTGGACCTGCACCTGGGCAAACGTGCTGATCGTGGCTTCGTTCCCGATCCTGGCCGCTACCATGGCGCTGCTGTCGCTTGACCGTTACCTGGATTTCCACATTTTCACCAATGAACTTGGTGGCAATCCAATGATGTACGTGAACCTGTTCTGGGCATGGGGTCACCCTGAGGTGTACATCCTGATCCTGCCGGCGTTCGGTATCTTCTCCGAAGTGATCTCGACCTTTACCGGCAAGCGCCTGTTCGGTCACCACTCGATGGTCTACGCCTCGGGCGCAATCTCCGTACTGGGCTTCATGGTATGGCTGCACCACTTCTTCACCATGGGTTCGGGGGCCAGCGTCAACGCCTTCTTCGGCCTGGCGACGATGCTGATTTCCATCCCGACGGGGGTGAAGCTATTCAACTGGCTGTTCACCATCTACCACGGTCGTCTGCGCATGACCAGCCAGGTTCTGTGGACCCTGGGCTTCATGGTGACCTTCGCCATCGGCGGCATGACCGGCGTACTGCTGGCCATCCCGGGTGCTGACTTCGTGCTGCACAACAGCCTGTTCGTGATCGCTCACTTCCACAACGTGATCATCGGTGGTGCGGTATTCGGCTACATCGCTGGTTTCAGCTTCTACTTCCCGAAAGCGTTCGGCTTCAAGCTGCACGAAGGTTGGGGCAAGGCTGCGTTCTGGTTCTGGATCTCGGGCTTCTTCGTCGCGTTCATGCCGCTCTATGCACTGGGCTTCATGGGCATGACCCGTCGTCTGAACGCCACCACCAACCCTGAGTGGGTACCGTACCTGTACGTTGCCATGTTCGGTGCGGTGATGATCGCTGTGGGCATCGCCTGCCAGCTGATCCAGCTGTATGTCAGCGTGCGTGATCGCAAGCAGAACATGTGCGAATCCGGCGACCCATGGAACGGCCACACCCTGGAATGGTCGACCTCGTCGCCACCACCGTTCTACAACTTCGCCGTGATCCCAACTGCGAACACCATTGATGCGTTCACCGAAGCCAAGGAAGACGGTACTGCGTACCAGAAGCCCAAGCACTACGAGCCGATCCACATGCCAAACAACACCGCCACTGGCGTGGTGATGGGTGCGCTGTTGACCGTGTTCGGTTTCGCGATGATCTGGCACATCTGGTGGCTGGCAATCGCGAGCCTGGTGGGCACTATCGGTTACTTCATCATTCACGCTGCCCGTGATGATCAAGGCTACATGGTGCCGGTCGAAACGATCGAACGCATCGAAGCCGAGCAGCACGCTCGCCTGGTAGCCGAGAAGAAGATCCCGGCCAACCGTGTAGAAACCTCGTTGGAACAGGCTTAAACCATGTCGAACTTAGTGACCAATGCTGGACACGCCCATGTCGATGACCATGGGCACGATGACCACCACCACGACTCGGGGCCAATAACCGTCTACGGTTTCTGGCTCTACCTGATGACCGACTGCATCTTGTTTGCGTCGATCTTCGCGGTGTACGCGGTACTGGTAAACAACGTAGCGGGTGGCCCGTCGGGCCACGACATCTTCGAACTGCCTTACGTGCTCGGCGAAACCGCCTTGCTGTTGTTCAGTTCGATCACCTACGGCTTCGCCATGTTGGCCTTCTACAAGGGCAACAAGAAGGGCGTACTGAGCTGGCTGGGCCTGACCTTCCTGTTCGGCCTGGGCTTTATCGGCATGGAGATCAACGAGTTCCACCTGCTGATCTCCGAAGGCTACGGCCCGCACCGTTCCGGTTTCCTGTCGGCGTTCTTCACGCTGGTCGGCACCCACGGTCTGCACGTATCCGCTGGCCTGCTGTGGATGGCAGTGATGATGTATCAGGTCAATAAGCACGGCCTGACCAACACCAACAAGACCCGCCTGAGCTGCCTGAGCCTGTTCTGGCACTTCCTGGACGTGGTCTGGATCTGCGTATTCACCGTCGTTTACTTGATGGGGACTCTGTAATGGCTAATGCACACTCCCATGACAGCCACGATTCAAGCCACGGCAGCGTAAAGTCTTACGCCATCGGCTTCATCCTGTCGGTCATCCTGACCCTGATCCCGTTCGGCCTGGTGATGTACCCAACCTTGCCGAAGTCGATCACCTTGATGATCGTCCTGGCGTTCGCGGTGATTCAGGTTCTGGTTCACCTGGTGTACTTCCTGCACCTGGACCGCTCCAAAGAGCAGCGCGAGAACGTGATCGCGTTTGTGTTCGCAGGCCTGGTGATCGTTCTGCTGGTTGGTCTGTCGCTGTGGATCATGTTCAGCATCCACACCTACATGATGGCGAAGTGAGGTAAGACCCGATGTCGCTTAAGCACTTTATCCAAATCACCAAACCGGGGATCATTTTCGGTAACGTGCTTTCTGTGGCGGGCGGTTTCTTCCTGGCCTCCAAGGGACATGTCGATCTGGCCATCTTCCTGGCTGCAATGATCGGTACGTCCCTGGTGGTTGCTTCCGGTTGCGTATTCAACAACTGCATCGACCGTGACATCGACATCAAGATGGAGCGCACCAAGAATCGCGTGCTGGTCCAGGGGCTTATTTCCCTGAAGCTGGCACTGATCTTTGCGACCGTCCTGGGTGTTGCCGGTGTGGCCCTGTTGTACAAGGTGGCCAACCCATTGGCGGCGCTGTTTGCCGTGATTGGCTTTGTCATCTACGTCGGTCTCTACAGCCTGTACCTCAAGCGCAAGTCGGTTCACGGCACGCTGGTGGGCAGTCTGTCGGGGGCGATGCCGCCGGTGATTGGTTATGTGGCTGTGACCAATAGCTTCGACATGGCCGCGCTGGTGCTGCTGGTGATGTTCAGCCTGTGGCAGATGCCGCACTCCTACGCCATCGCGATTTTCCGCTTCAATGACTACCTGGCTGCGTCGATTCCGGTATTGCCGGTCAAGCGTGGCATCCAGGTGGCCAAGAAACATATTCTGCTCTACATCCTGGCCTTCCTCGTGGCGACCTTGATGTTGACCTTCAGTGGCTACGCCGGCATGAGCTACCTCGCCGTCGCCGCCGCCATGGGCATGTACTGGTTGTACATGGCCTGGACCGGCTACAAGGCGGTGGATGACACCGTCTGGGCGCGCAAGCTGTTCGTGTTCTCGATTTTCACCATCACCGCGCTCAGCGTGATGATGTCCCTGGATTTCCAAGTGCCGAAAGAGCTGTTGCTGACCTACGCCCACTGAGTGGTCTTGCAGTAAAAAAGCCCCGCCTTCGAAAGTCGTGCGGGGTTTTTTATTGAGCGCTGCGCTAAACCGGATACGCTGCGTTATCGTTGACGTTTTTCGCGAGCGAGCGCACTCCTACATCCCAATTCTACAAATGCAGGAAGCAATGCAATGAGTAAAAAAGCCGTGATGGTCTTCAGTGGCGGGCAGGATTCGACCACCTGTCTGATCCAGGCCCTGCCGCTGTATGACGAAGTGCACTGCATTACCTTTGATTACGGCCAGCGCCATGTGGCAGAAATCGAAGTGGCCCAGAAGCTGGCCAAGCAGTTGGGGGCCACTGTGCACAAAGTGATGGATGTGTCCCTGCTCAATGAGCTGGCGATCAGCAGCCTGACGCGCGACAACATCCCGGTACCGACCGTGAACAGCTCGGGTGAAAGCCTGCCGAGTACCTTTGTGCCGGGGCGCAACATCCTGTTCCTGACCCTGGCTGCGATCTACGCCTACCAAGTGAAGGCCGAGACCGTCATCACCGGTGTGTGCGAAACCGACTTCTCAGGCTACCCCGATTGCCGGGATGAGTTTGTCAAAGCACTCAACCAGGCCCTCAAGCTGGGCATGGAATACGACGTGCGCCTCGACACCCCGTTGATGTGGCTGAACAAGGCCGAAACCTGGGCCCTGGCCGACTACCACGGGCAACTGGAGCTGGTGCGCGAGCAGACGCTGACTTGCTACAACGGCATCATCGGTACCGGCTGTGGCGAGTGTGACGCGTGCAACCTGCGCGCTCGGGGCTTGAATGACTACCTGCAGAACAAGACAACTGTCATGCAGAGCCTCAAGCACAAGTTGCAGCTGAAATAACCCTTGTAGGAGCGAGCTTGCTCGCGAAGAACGTCAACGATAACGCAGCGCATCGGGTTGAACGCGGCGCGCTCGGGTTCTTCGCGAGCAAGCTCGCTCTTACAGGATTATTGATAGCGCTTGAACAATGAACGTGCCCCGTAGGCAGGCAGGATGTTGAAGAACGCAAAGCCGACTTTGATCGCGATCTGTACATAGATCATGCTGAGTATGTCGCTGGTCTGCATCGCCCCGTAGAAGGCGATAAAGCAGAACAGGAAGCTGTCGATAATCACTGCAAAGAACGTACTGAGGAATATCCGCAGGTATAGGTACCTGGAGTTGGTCAGCTCCTTGATCTTGCACAGCAAATAGGAATTTATATTCTCCGACACCAGGAACGACACCGAAGAGGCCACCAGCACCGACGACACTTGCAGGATCACGTCGGTATAAGGCCCATCCAGCTTCCAGCCCGGTAGCCCCGGCAGGAACGTGGAGCCATACAGCAGGATGATGATCATCGCGTTGCTGGCAAACGCAAACAGAATGGCTCGCCTGGCCAGGCGCAAGCCAAAATTCTCGTTGAGCAAGTCCACGATCAAGAAGGTCAGTGGGTACAGGAACGTGCCCGGCGTGACGATGATGCCCAACGACTCCAGGTAAATCGGTTTGGTCGCGGCAATGCTGGTGAAGATATAGAAGGTGAACAGCAGCAAGTTCAGGATGATGTAAATCATCCAGGAGTTTTCATTGCGGTCGTTTATATCGTAGGCGGTCAGTGTCCCGCCTTGGGAGTAGAATTTTTTGTACAGATTCTTGATTTCCATCTTGTTGAAGTTGTCCATCATTTCACTGCTGAGCACTTCACTCAGCTTGATCTTGAGGACCTTGCCCGTGGCGATCACCATGATCACCGCCAGGCGTTTGTCGTTTTCAAAGCCCAGTAACTTGTATTTGCTGTTTTCCACGGCGCCCTCAGACGTTGTCATTGAAGCGCTCCTCAAGGATGTCGCCGATGACACACAAACGCTCTGAGTTCCCGCAGGGTTCGAGGGTGATGAACAGCTTCTTGGTGGCGCGGTCGTACACCAGCTTTTCTTTATCGTCGCTCGACGAGCCTTTCTGCACGATCAGCAAGTCCCCCGGTTCATTGAGGCCCGGAATCCCGTGCTCCAGGCGCACGCCGATCAAGTTGCAGGCGCTGCCGAAGTAGTACGTCAGCGGATGAAGCGTGGCCAGTTCACCGATGCGCTTGCCCAGGTTCTGCATGAGCAGGCTTTCCTTGAGCACAGGCACTGCCGCCGGGTTCTTGTTACCCAGTGGGGAAACATTGCTCTCGATGACTTCCTTGGCCTCAAAACTGATGGTCTCGATTTCTTCGTAGGAGACGCCGAAGAAGTCCGAGATTTTGCGAATGGTCGACTGCTGTACGTTAACGACCTTGCCTTCCAGGATGTTGTAGATGGTGGTCCTGGTCAGGCCGGCGGCACTGCTTAACGAAAGCTGGGTTTCGCCACGACTCTTGATCAAGTACTTGATGTTGCTCTTCAAGTGCTCGGTTTTTTCCCGTCTGTGTATCAAGTGCTCACCACTTCCATTTAGTCATCAGTCCATGCCGGCAGAACCCGTTCTTGAAGGTCCGCGGCAGTGAAAGTGTTGCATGCGCCCGCTATAACAATAAAGTGCTGAGTGCAGGGATACGCCTTGGTGGTAAATCAGGCAACGGCTTTCTCGTCATAGTCTTCTATACGGCCTGCGCGAATCCCTCGCGCCTCTACAAGGAGTAGTCACCATGGTGCGTGTCAGTCGTCGATCCCTTCTCGCGCTGGGCGCGGCCCTGCCTGTGATGGGGCAGCTCAAATGGGCCCTCGCCAGCCCAGCGCCGACAAAATCTGACCAGGTGCTGCTCAATTACAACGAAAGCCCCTACGGCCCTTCAGACGCGGCTCGCCAGGCAATGCAGCGCGCGATTGCAGCGTCCGGACGTTACCCTTACCCCGATATGTACGCATTGGCCGCGCTGTTCGCCCAACAACAGGGTATAGCCGAAGACAACGTCGGGGTGTTTGCCGGCTCGATGGCTGCCTTGCGTTACGCAGTGCTGGCGTTTGCCAGCCAGACCCGCGGCCTGGTGATGGCCACGCCGTCCTACGAAGTCCCGCGCCAGGCGGCCGAGTCGATCAAGGCGCCGGTGCATGAAGTGAACCTGGATGCCCAGCACGCCCATGATGTGCCCGCCATGCTCGCGGCTGACCCACAGGCCGGCATGTTGTACCTGTGTAACCCCAACAACCCGACCGGCACCCTGACCTCGACCGATGCCATCCGGCGGGCCCTGGCGCACAAACCCAAGGGCAGCGTGCTGGTGGTGGACGAGGCTTATATCGAATTCTGCGATACCCCCAGTTGCGTGAGTTGGGTCAACGACCACGACGACCTGCTGGTGCTGCGCACCTTCTCCAAGATCTACGGCATGGCCGGTGCGCGCCTGGGCCTGGCGATCGGCCACCCGGCGTTGCTGGAGCGGTTGGCGGTGTTTGGCGGCGACAACGTCCCGGCCGGCGCCAGCTTGCTGGCCGCCCGTGCCAGCCTGGAAGACGCGCAACTGGTGGGCCAACGCAAAGCGCTCAATGCCAGGTTGCGCGATGAAACAATCGCGTGGCTCAAGGGCCGGGGCTTTAGCTGCACCGTCTCCCACAGCAACTGCTTCATGATCGACGTGAAGCGGCCGGCAGAGCAGGTGATTGAGCAGTTGGCGGCGCAGAATGTGTTGGTTGGGCGGGTATGGAAGGACTGGCCGCATTGGGTGCGGGTGACGGTGGGCAACTCGCGGGAGATGGAGCGTTTTCGCGAGGCCTTTGCGACGCAGGTGGTCTGATCAGGCGGCGCTATAGCTGCTCACGGTCGGTTCGCCATCGGAAGCACTGGACAAGGCCGTCAGGCGTGTTTCATTCTTTCCCCTGTTTAGAGAAATTTCCTACGGAGTGGGTCGGCTCTGATCAGAAGCTTCCGGATTGAAGCACTTCCGTCAGATCGCTAGCTTCACCCCGTTGTCACTCATCAGGGATGATATTCATGCGAAGCGATGGTCAAGCCAATAACAACACGCTCATTCAGCCCGCTGATGTGCGTCAATTGCTCGATGCCGAGCTGAGTCGACGTGGCCTCGGGCATTTCGAGGTTTATCAATGCGGGCCGACGCTGGACGAAGCGGAAATCATCACCAATTACCCCGATGCGCTGGACCGCGGTGACGCGGCGGATGATTTTTACCAACGCGGTCATTTGTTGTCCTTGTCCAAGCGCCGCATAAAACCGTTTTTCTGGAGCGATGAAAACATCCTGGCCCCTGCGGCAGAAGCGGTGCCGGTGCCGGGGCCGTGTGCGCCTGTGGGCGAGGGCGCCAGTTTTATTGTGCATGGCAACCAGGGTTTTTATTCCATTCTCAACCTGTGCAGTTTCGGAGAGCATCAACAGTTTCGCGAAAGAGTGCTGGCCAACAAAAGCGAACTGCAGATGCTGCTGGTCTCGGTTTACGACGAGGCGCTGGAAAGTGGTGCAACCTCGCCTGCCCCTGTTGTACGCGAAACCGTGCTGACGCCTCGCGAAACAGAGGTATTGTCCTGGACCAGCCTGGGCAAGACCTATAACGAAATAGCGCTCTTGGTCTCCATGAGCCCGCGTACGGTAAAGTTTCATATGAAGAATATCTTCAGCAAGTTGAATGTCACCAACGGCAAGTCCGCAATCCGTAAAGCCTTGCAACTGGGCTACATCCGCGAACAGGCCTGATCCGCAGGCCCCCCTCGTAAAAATACCGCGCTCGCCGATGATTTTTCATCGGCGAGCGCGCGCGTGCGCGCGTGATTTGGCGCTACCTGTCTAAAAGGGCAGCTTGTTCACTGTTAAGCGGTGCTTTAGTTTTTTTGCAGCCGATGAGTCTAGCTCAGGCAAAAAAAACAATAGGCGCAGCACTCAAAAAATCATCTTCGCCCTGCGCGGATCGAGTGCTGCAGCGCGCCGCTTAATTATGGAGTGATTATGCTGGTCGATAAAAACAAAGAACCTGCTAGCGAATACGCTGCCGGTATTTCCCGGGAAACATTCGGGATGCTTAAACACTTGTGTAAAAAAGATAACTATCACTGGGCCATCGCACTGGGTAAGGACTATGCAATTATTGCGTTTGCCATTTACCTGTCGTTGGGCATCAGCTATTGGTTCTACCCGGTTTCGCTGTTTCTAATCGGCACCACCCAACGTGCTTTGACTAACGTACTACATGAGTCAACCCACAAGGTGTTGGCAAAAAACCGTGCGATCAACTGGTTTGCCGGTACGTTTCTTTCTGGGTATCTGGTCTTCCACTTGTACCAGTCCTACAGCACTTCGCACATCAAGAACCACCACGTGCACTTGGGGCATCCAGAAAAAGACCCTGACTACAATTTCCATCTCAAGTGCGGCCTGTATGACCTTCAACAAAGCGAGCGCGAGTTCTTCTTGAAGAACGTCGTGATGGCGCTATCCGGCTACAGAACTCTTCAGTACATCAAGTATGTGGTCAAGGACCGTGTCCAGGGGCAAGACCCGCGCATCCGCAAGGAACGCATGATGATGTGGGCTTATTGGGCGGTAATTTTTGCTGTGGTCGCCTGGTTTGGGGTGGTCGCTGAATGGGTGTTGTTCTGGCTGGTGCCGCTGTTTACCACCGCCGTGGCCGTAGGCTGGATCATCGAGTTGGCCGAGCATTATCCGATGCCGGCGGTTGAGACCGACAAGTTGTTGCTGACCCGCAACCGTAAAGGCAATGTTTTGGAGAACTTCTTTTTCGGTCGCCACGACGACAATTACCACCTCGTGCATCACCTACATCCGTCCATTCCCCACTGGAATATGCGCAAGGCTCATAAGCTGCTGATGACTCACCCTGAGTACGCGCGCTGGGACAACCTGTGGGCCGGGATCTTTACCCGTGATCGGCAGAGCCGCCACAAGGAAACGTTGCTCAGTTACGCGTCCAAGTTCCGCGCTCACAAGATTGCCAACCACACCGACGATTCGAGTTTCGCACGTCGTATGCTCAACCAGTCCTACGGGGTTTAATGCCATGAACACGACCGACAACAGCCTGCTGGCAACCCTGGCCCTGAAGAAACTGGCGGCGAACAAAACCTATCGCGATTTGTTCCTGCAGAGCGAGACGCTGCGCGATTTCCTGCGGCCCGCCGCTCTTCGTTACATCATCTCCGAAGATCGCCTGGAGATGCTTGATAAGCTTGGGGCCCTGCTGGAGAAAGGCTATCGCACCGGTGTCGAGTTCGTTGGCGAGGAAGCGACGACATTAGCCGAGGTCACCACGGCTACCGATGAGTACCTGAAACTCATCGACTTGATTGCACAGCATCCCAAGCTTGAAGAACCCCCGCAGTTGGGGTTCGACCTGTCCAACGTCGGCACCATCATTTCCCGCGAACTGGCGATTGAGAACTGCTCGAAGATCCTCACCCATGCAGCCGATAAGGATATCGGTGTGATCATCAGTATGGAGCGTTCTCAATGGACGGATTCGATCCTCGATATCTTCCTGCAACTGAGCGGGCGCTTTCCCAACGTGGGTATCACCTTGCAGGCGCAATTGAATCGAACCCCGGATGACCTCGGGGCGGTCCTGGAAACGGGCTGCAAAGTACGCTTGGTCAAAGGCGTCTATGCTGAGCCTGCCGCGATTGCTTTACCGCGTGGCAATGCGCTCAACGAGCGTTACCTGGGGTTGCTGGACCGAATCAATGGCGGCCGTGGCCCGTTCGCTTTCGCGACCCAGGACCCACAGCTGGTTGAAGAAATCCTCACCAGCCGCATCGCCGACCGAGGCGAGCTGGAGATGCTTCACGGTGTGCGCCCTGAATTGATTCAGAAGGTGAAAAACCAGGGTCAGGTCAAGGCCCGCGTGTCGGCGGTGTATGGCATCAATTGGTACCTGCACCTGTTGCACCGTGTGGCTGAGTTTCCGCAGAACATTTTCCTGGCGCTGGATGACGTGGCTTCGCCACGGGCCTCTGAAACCGCCACTCATTACTGAAAAAGGACATTCTTATGAAGCAGTACGTCGCATTGGTGGATGTCTACTCGAGCGGTAATTTCCTGCCGCAATATTTTCGGGATGCGGGCTTCAGCCTGATCCATGTACAGAGTACCCCAGAGTTGATGCCGAGCATGCTCGGGCCGAATCTGTCGGAGTTCGAACACAATTTGGCGTTCAACGACAACGCTGAAGAGATCGTGCAACGCCTGCGCGAATTCAACGTAGTCGCCGTCATTGCTGGCCAGGAGCCAGGCGTGCCATTTGCCGACTACTTGAGCGAACAACTGCAGTTGTCCACTTCCAACGGCAGCGCGGGGTCACGTGCGCGCCGCGACAAGTTTGAGATGATCAATAAAGTCGCGGCCGCGGGCCTGTTGACCGCCCGCCAGATCAAATCCTCGGACCCCCAGCAACTGCTGGCTTGGGTAGAGGCCGGCCATGTGTTTCCGTGCGTGATCAAACCGCTGAGCTCGGCTTCGACAGACGGCGTCTCGATCTGCCACAACGTCGAGGACGTCAAGCGCGCCTGTGAGGAAGTCATATCCAACCTGGATATCTTCGGCCTGGCCAACACCGAAATTCTTTGCCAGTCCTACCTCAAGGGCCCGGAGTATATCGTCGATACCGTCAGCCGTGATGGGCAGGCCTACGTCTGTGGGATCTGGCGTTATGTGAAGCGTGAAATCAGTGGCGGCAAGAACATCTATGACCGTGACGTTCTGATTGCGCCGGACAGTGCCGAGGCCAACGTACTGGTCGATTACATCGTGCAGGCGCTCAAGGCGTTGGGTATCAATAACGGCCCAGCCCATTCGGAAGTGATCCTCACTGAAGCCGGCCCTGCGCTGGTAGAAGTCGGTGCTCGCTTGAACGGCAACATGGAGCCCCGATTCCACGACATCAGCCTGGGCGGCAACCAGGCGCAGCTCACCTATCTGGCGTACTGCGATGGTGAGGCGTTCAAGGCAAACTATGCCGGCAAGCGCTATCAAAAGCTCAAGGAAGCCTGTGTCATCAACACCGATACCACGCTGCAAGGTGAGGTCACTGGCTTCAACGACTCAGCTATCCAACTGATCGAGGCGCTGCCCTCGGTGCATAAGCTGAGCGTCAAATACAAGGCCGGCAAGTTGATGAAAAAGACCGTGGACCTGCTCAGCAGCCCTCTGCGGGTGTTTCTGGTATCGGAGAGCCAGCGCAGTATCGACGAGGATTACGAGCAGATTCGCCAGAACAAAGACCACGTCTATGTGATCCGCTGATGATGGGCACCTATCGCGCTTTACGTGGGCTCAATGCCCGCTTGCAGTTGCTGTTCCTGATCACCCTGGTGTTCCGCATGGGCACCATGGCGTTCCCTTTCTATGCGGCGTACCTGATTCATCAGCACGCCGTATCGGCGGGCACCGCAGGTTTGCTGGTGGGCGTGTATGGCGCGGGTGCGTTGTTTGTGGACTTGATCATCGGCGGGGTGATCAAACGTTTTTCTGCCAATCGGGTGATCCTCGGTTCGTTACTGCTCAATGCGGTGCTGCTGCTGATCATTCCGTCGGTGGATAACACCGTGGTGTTGTTTGTGCTGTCGTTTCTATGGGGGGGCTGCTACGAAGCATTCACCCCCGCCACGTTCTCCGAAACAGTGGCTCACAGCAGTAGCGAATCGCGCAAAGTGGCGTTCTCCTGCAACCGCCTGGCGATCAACATCGGCATGGCAATCGGGCCGCTCTTGGGCAGCCTGATTTTCCTGAGTAACGCCGATGCGGTGTTCTACCTCAACGCGGCGTTGTCCCTTGTCGCCTTTATCGCCTGCCTGTGGTTTGGGCGTACGGTGCCGGTGACACAAGGGGCTGGCGTTGCCAGTAAAGGCAATGGGCTGCCGGAAAGCGCAATGCACGAGCGTTCGCGCTTGCTGGTGATTCTGCTGGCAGCGTTGCCGGTGCACATCGCCTATGCGCTGCCGCCAACGTTTCTGTCGGCCTACATCATCAACTACACCGAGTTGCCGGCCTACTACGTCGGCATCATCTTTTTTATCAATGCACTGCTGGTGATTCTATTCGAAGTACCGATTAACCAACGCATGTCGCACCTGTCGAGCAGTCGCTCACTGGTGGCGGGTTTCCTGATGGCCGGCGTAGGGTTTTTCCTGATGGGCTTCAGCCATATCGGTGCATTGTTGCTGGCCGCCACCGTGCTCTGGAGCCTGGGGGAGATGGTTGTGTTCCCCGGTATCACCCACTACGTCAGCAGTATCTCCAGCCGTCACACCGTTGACCGCAACCTCGGCTATTACTCGGCGGGGGTGAATATCGGCGTGATGATCACACCGCCGCTGGCGTTCATGCTGATGTCACAGCCATCCCTGCCGTCGCCGTGGCTGCTGGCGGGTACGGTATTGCTGTTGTTCGCAGTGGCAGTGGGCGTGATGAAAGGATCGGCTGTTTTGTGGAACAAGGAAGCATGAAATGAATAGGGTGCATTTGAACACCGCCGGTGCGGGCCTGATGTCGTCGGCCACGCTCAATGCTATACAGCGTTTTACCTCCATTGAAGCGCAGATAGGCAGCTATGAAGCCGAGCTTGCCTATGAAGAGTTGCTCAACGTCGACCTGTACCGAGTGATGGCCGGGCTGTTGAATGCTCAGCCTTCACAGATTGGTTTTTTCAGCAGTGCCACCGAAGCCTGGACCAGCATCCTCGGCAAACTGCAATTTCCCCGGGGCAAGCGGGTCTGGGTATCAACTTCTGAGTACGCGGCCAACCTGATCTTCTTCAACTACCTCAAGTTATCGAGTGACATTCGCGTCGAAGTGATCCCCACCACGGCCACCAGCCCGCTGGATCTGGAGTGGGTGCGGCGTCATTTGGACGATGATGTGTTCCTGGTCAGTGTGTCGCACCTGCCTTCGTGCTGTGGGGTGATCAATCCGGTGGAAGCGCTGGGCGCGTCGCTCAAGGACGCGAATGCGTTGTATGTGGTGGATGCCTGCCAGTCGTTGGGGCAGTTACCGCTGGATGTGCGGGATATCCATTGTGATTTGTTGACAGGTGCGGGCCGCAAGTTTCTCTGCGGGCCCCGTGGCAGTGGGGTTGCTTACGTGTCGCCACGCTTGCTTGGCCAATTGCAGCTCAATTTTGCCGACTTGCACGCCGCCAGCACCGATGGCCAGGTCAACCGGCTGGACGTGGCCAGTGCGCGGGTGCTGGAAATTGCTGAAAAAAGCCTCTCGGCTCAGGTGGGCATGCATACGGCGCTGCAGGAGTATGTGCAGGTCGGCGGCGGGCAGGTGAGTACAGAGCCCTATGCGCTGCTGGCGAAGGAGTTGCGACGCTTGCCGCAGTTGACGATTATGTGCGATCAGTTCGAGCAGACTGGAATTGTCTCGTTTGTGCCGCACAACCTGCCGGCCAAGGCATTTGTCGGCCAAGCCCGCGAGCTGGGGCTCAACTTGTGGGCAGGCACCACCGCTCACACTCCGTTGTTGCTTAAGGACCTGGGCGTCACACACTTTGTGCGTGCCTCGGTGGGCCGGCATATCACTCTCGCCCAGGTCGAGCAGGCTCTTTTGACCCTGCGAAGTTTGTAGTGTTGGGCACTTACTGGGCGGCGATGGCGTAGCCGTCAAAGGCGCTTTGCTGTTGCAGCGCGGTCACGATGCTCTTGCGCGTGACCGGCTGCTCGGCGCCGCTGTTGTCGATGAAGGTTTCGCTCGCAAGCTCCGCCTCGCTGCCTTCGCCTACAAAGGTGAAGCCCAGGAACTCCAGCGCTTCGCGGTCCACATTGAGCTTGGAGCGCGGCGTGCGCAGCGGCAGGGTGACGCTGATGCCATCTTTGCTGATTACAAACACTTCGGTGTCTTTCTTGGTGCGTGCAGCTTTGCCCTTGCCGGCGCTCGGGTTGCTGATGGCCTGGTGCGACTGGTTAAGCACCTTGAGGGCCAGGCCATAGACCAGTTCCTGGAACTCGGGATCGTCCTTGAAGCTGGACAGGATGCGGCTGATCGAGAACTGACTGCTCAGGTGTTCCAGGGCGGCGTTGTCTGCGGCTTCGGCGTCTTTCAATTGCTTGAGCTGGCCCATCAGCTCATAGGCTTTGTCATCATCGAAGGCATCGTGGGCCTGGCGGATGGCAACGCGCAGCTCGCGGATCTGGTCGCTTTCTTTGGAGGTGTGAAACGCGTCCAGCACCATCTCGCTGATGATCTTGGTGGCTGGCACATGCTGTGAAAGATTGATGGCGTTTTCGTATTCGGCTTTGGCGTGCAGGGCGACTACGGATTCTTCGGCGGATTTTTCGGTGTAGGAATCAGACATTAAAATTTCACTGCGTAGTATGCGGAGAGACAAAAAACGTCGGGCATTTTCAGCGGGTGGGGGGATCAGGTCAAGGTGGCTGGGGCGTCAGAATAATTTCAGTAGTGGTAGCGGCACATCAATATTTGTACTTCATCATCCTCGATGCCATAAACCAAACGATGCTCCGCGGTGATTCGTCGAGACCAGAAACCACTCAGGTTATGTTTGAGGGGTTCAGGCTTCCCCACGCCGCCGAACGGGTCTCTTTGTATGGCCTTGATCAAGAGATTGATGCGCTTGAGCCCGGCTTTGTCGTTCTGTTGAAACCAGAGGTAGTCGTCCCAGCCTTCAGGGGTAAAGAGTATTTTCATTCTTCAATCAACCGCCTTGGCTTGGCTTTGCCTGCTCGTAAGCTGTTGACTGAGTTAATGAGACGTTCGGCATTTTTAGGCGAGCGCAGCAGGTAAGCCGTCTCTTCCAGAGCATTGAACTCTGATAACGAGATCATCACCACGGGCTCGCCTTTTTGTCGAGTCAGTAGAAGTGGGACGTGATCATCGTTGACGCGGTCCATCGTTTCGGACAGATGGGCTCGGGCGTTGGTGTAGTTGATAGTTTCCATGGGGACTCCTTGTTGGGTGGGTTTAACGTACAGAAATAAGTACATATCCACAACGGGAATCTTATCAACGGTCATCCACCTCGCCCGGACTTCACGAACAAGCTCAACGACTGAGTGGAGCAGCGTCAAACCTGTTGATACATGTTACTCGTCCAGTTCTTCGAGGCACGCCTGGAGAATATCCAGACCTTCCTCCAACACCTCAGGCTCAATGGTCAGCGGGGCCAGCAAGCGCACGATGTGCCGCGACTTGCCGCTGGGCATCAGCAACAAGCCAGCCTCTCGCGCCAGCTCCAGCAGTTGCGCCAGTTGCTTGGGAGCGGGTGTGCCGTCGGCATGGGCCAGTTCAATGCCCCGCATCGCGCCGACACCGGTGAGGCGGCCCAGGTAGGGCGACAGTTGCTGTGCGCGCCAGGCTTCATAGCGGCCCACAATCGCGGCCGCCTGCGCGACGCCCCAGGCGTGCAGGTTTGTGTCGCTCATCACCTCAAGGGTCGCCAGCGCCGCCCCACAGGCGATGGGATTACCCGAGTAGGTACCGCCCAGGCCGCCTTTGGGCAGGTTGTCCATCAGCGCCTTGCGCCCGACCACCGCCCCCAGCGGCATGCCGCCGGCGATGCTTTTGCCGAGCAGCAGCAGGTCCGGCTCGATGCCCAGGCGCGAGAAGGCGAAACGCTGGCCGGTGCGACCAAAACCCGACTGGATTTCATCAATGATCAGCAGGATGTTGTGCTGGTCGCAGAAGCGCCGCAGCGCCTGGGCGAACTCAGTGTCCAGGGCGAGAAAACCGCCTTCGCCCTGTACCGGCTCGATGATGAAGCAGGCCACATCGGTTACGTCGATCTCCACGCTGAACAGACGCTCCATGGCCTTCAGCGCTTCGGCGCAGGACATGCCGTTATCGGTACTGGGGTAGGGCAGGTGATACACAGGGCCGGGCAGTACACCGACCTTCTGCTTGTAGGGCGCGACCTTGCCGTTGAGGTTGAGGGTCGCCAGGGTGCGCCCGTGGAAGGCGCCGTCAAAGGCGATCACCGCCGTGCGCCCGGTGGCACCACGGGCGATCTTCAGGGCGTTTTCCGCCGCCTCGGCACCGCTATTGGTGAGCATGCCGCTGACGGGGTATCCCACCGGGATAAAGGCGCTGAGACGTTGCATCAACTCGATGTAGGGCGTATGCGGTGCGGCGTTGAACGCGTAATGGGTTAGCCGGGTGGCTTGCTCGCAAATGGCCGCCACCACGGCCGGGTGGCAATGGCCCAGGTTGAGTACGCCGATACCGCCGACAAAGTCGATGTAACGCTTGCCCGCCGTGTCCCAGACTTCGGCGTTTTTACCGTGGCTCAGGCTGATGGGGTGAACGATGGAAATCGACTGGCTGATGCTAGCGTGGCTCATGACTCGGGGACTCGGCAGTGGTGGGCGCAGCGCTATCTAAGCCGCGCGCCTGGCCTTGCCGCAAACGAAATAAAGTTGCCGGGTCATTCCACCTTGGAAGGAGCTGCGGCCTATTCCGACACCCCATCCTTGCCCGCCGCCTTGGATCGGTACAAGGCTTGATCGGCCCGCGCCATCAGCGCCGCCGGAGATTCCCCCATGCGCCGCTCTACTACGCCCAGGCTCAGGGTAACGTTCAACGCGCCCAAGGGGGCCGCCGCCTTGATTTTATGGCGAATCCTTTCGGCCAACTCTTTGGCCGTGTCCAGGCTGCTTTTGGGCAGCACCACCATAAACTCGTCGCCGCCCCAACGCGCCAGCAAGTCGCTTTTACGTACGCAGGCTTCCAGGTGTTCCACTACCCGTATCAGCGTCTGGTCGCCGACGCCGTGGCCGTATTGGTCATTGATCGGCTTGAAGTCATCGACATCCATGGCCACCAGTGCCAAGGGCAGGCGGAAGCGCTCGGCGCGGTCGCATTCCTCCAGCAGCACCTTTTCCAGGCGGTACCGATTGGCGATGCGCGTCAGGGCGTCCCGCTCGGCCAAAGAGCGGTTTTCGTCCAGTTGCAATTGCAGTTGCTGGTTGACGCGCGACAACTCGAGGGTGCGCTCCGCAACCAGTGCTTCCAGGGACTGGTTGCGCTTTTGCAACTGTTCGATGGAGCATTTGCGCGTATGAATATCGCGGTGTGCGCCGACCATGCGCGCCACGGAACCGTCGGGGTTGCGGGCAATGACGTAGCCGCGGTCCTCGATCCAGAGGTACGTACCGTCTTCTTTTCGGCAACGGTATTCGGCCCGGTAATGAGCGGCGCGTTGGCTGATGTAGTCATCGAACACCGCCATCACGCGAGGGTAATCCTCGGGGTGGATCACGTTCTCCCAGGTGAAGACGCTGTTTTCCAGGGAGTGGTGGGAGTAGCCAAGCATTTCGTACCAGCCGGGATTGCGGTAGACGAAGCCGGTATTGGCGTTCCAGTCCCAGATGCCATCACTGACCAGTTCCATGATGGCGTGCAACAGGTCGACGTTAAGGTCGGACACTTCATTGCGTAGCGGTTCTTTGCCGGATGTATCGTCCATCTGCGCGCTTCCTGCGGAGGGCTGGCGCCCAAGGCCAGTCATGGTTGACGCCGATACTCCGCGGCTGGCGCTACTGTACATCGGCGCTTGCGCGCTTTGAATAGGGCAGGTGTGCTGCTTATGACGAGTGGCGAAACGCTATTTTTCTGGCGCCATCATCTTTGTCCGAGGCCTTCCATCCGCGTTGTGCTGGTAAATGGCCTGCGGTTGGCCCTGCTCATTGAAAAACACCTGGCCAATGCCCGCCGAGTTCCACAAACGCTCACCCGCTTCGGCATGCTCTGGGATATAAGGCATCACCTGCATGGTGCGGCGGCGGGTAAACCAGTTGAGGGGCGAGCGCGGGGAGTAGAGCCAGCGGTTGAGGCGATCGAACCATTCCAGCAGGCGCGGCGGGAACTCGTTCTTGATGCCACTGCTGGTGATTTGCCAGATCTTGGGGCCGCCGTTGCGGTGTCGGATCAGCACTTGGTAGACAAACGAGTAATGCACGTCACCGGAAAGGATCACGTAGTTACCTGGCGTGCGTGAGTGGCGGAAGATATTCAAAATCACTTGGGCGGCGCCGCGGTGGGCCATCCAGTTCTCGGCGTCTACCAGCAGGGGAAAACCGCACCAGCTGAAGACCTTTTGCACCGTCTCGATCAGCTTGACGCCAAAGACCGGCGCGGGCGAGACGATGATGGCGGATGGATGGTCCAGCAGCGCTTGTTGCAGTTCGCTCAAGGCTTCCCAGTCCAGCAGGCCGGAAGGTTGCTTGAGGGTGAACTTGCTGCGCCAGCGTCGGGTGCGGGTGTCGAGTACCACCAGCGCCGGGGTGGTGGGCAATACGTAGTGCCACTGCTGGAATTTCAGCAAGGCCTCCAGCAACGCGTCTTGCGCCGTCGCCTCGAGATGATTGGCCTGTACCCGGCCGGTCAGTGCCTGGGTCTGGTCCAGCAGTTCGCCAAACACCTGGGGCTGGTTGCCCCAGCCCTGGCATAACAGATACGCCAGCAAGGCATTGCCGATGATGCGCTTGGAGAAGGGGTGGCCGTAGGCGGTTTCTTCCCACTGGGCGCTGAGGTTCCAATCGTCAGTGATGTCGTGATCGTCGAACATCATCAGCGTCGACAGGTGCGCGAACACCCGCGCTACCCCAGGCAGGCCGTCGCGGAACTGATCGATATGAACCTGTTCGCGGGCATAGCGTTGTTGTTCTTGCGCACTCAGCGGCGGCGGTTCTGGTGCGATCAGCGTCCAGGGTACCGGCGACCAGGCCAGCAGGTACATGGCGATCACTTCGGCAAAGGTCACCAGGTGATTATCGGCGGTGCTGCTGGTGAAGATGGGTTTCTTCACACCGCCGAAAAAGCGTTCGCGCAAGGTCTCGTTACTGTCCAGCGCAGGGAGCAGGTCGGCCCGGTGGTAATAGCTGGCGCGATGCCCATAAAGGCTGGCGCTGTCGCTCACCACCGCACCCTCTAGAAACTCATCGAACAGGCCCAGGCGCGCAATCAGCCCGTGAATGGCTCGCAGCATGGGCCCTGCGACGTCGTCGGCGTAGATCTGGTCGCCATTCATCATCAGCAAGGCTGGGCGTTCGAGCGGTGTGCGGGCGTCCCCCAACAGACGGTCGACACACAGCAAGCCTTCGTCGGCACGATGGTGGGGTTTGCGGCACGAGCCATGCACCAAGTGATGGATGCGGCTATGCAGCACGAAGCTTGGCGTAGTCGCGTCGCCATACAGCAAGTGCGGTGCCCATTGTGCAATGCCGAGGCCGTCGATCAACAGGTCGTAACCGATGATTTCTTCCTGTGGCAGGGCGTGGCTCAGGGCTATGTCGATCAGGTGGATAACGGCATGGCGGCCGACGGGCACGACTTGGCAGTGCGTTGCATCGAGCGGGATATCCAGCGCCTCGCCCGAGGGTAATTGCAGCCGCAAGCACAGGGGCAGGGCACGACTGCCCACCAACCAGATAACCAGGCGCTGTGGTTCCAGGCGTCTTAGCAAGGGGCCGGCGATCACGGCAGGCAGGATTTCAGGTTGACCCATGAAGAATGCAGCTCATACCAAGTGGGACTGGAAAGGATAACGCAGAGGATGTCAGTGTTTTGTTAACGCAAGTGCAGCGCGTTGCGCTGCACTCGTTGCCGGTGACTCCTAACGGTTTAAAGCAGTTTGCCTCCTCCGAGAGAGGTCATACCCGAATCTTTGGGTTTTGGTCGCGTGTCCTGCCCCTGTGGGTGGCTGTCAATCGGCGAAGAGGTGGGGGCGGGATTGGCTGAAGGCTGGTTAGCTTTCATGCCTTGCTGGATGTTATAGCTCAAGCTGTCAAACGAATTGCCAATGATCATCGGTACAACCCCTTACTCAATTGGAGGACTGTTGTCGCACCAATACTCCCTTTGAGTGCGCACCGTTTCAGTGGCATTGGCCGGGTTGTTCGTTCCCGGCCAAAGGTATCCGCATGTTGGGTTTAGAAAATGGGCGCGTTTCAGGCAGGCTTTGGCACCGTAAACCTGAACTCACTACCGCACCCCAACTCACTTTCGGCCTCGATGCGCCCACCGTGAGCCTGGACAATCCCCTGGGTGATATACAGCCCCAACCCGCTGCCGGTGGGGTTGTTTTCAGTCTGGGTCCAATAGCGATCGAACACATGGGGCAAATCGTCCGGTGCAATGCCTTCACCGGAGTCTCGCACCGAAAATACAATCTCCTCGCCGTTGCTCATGGCGCTGATGCCGATGTTGCCTTGGCGTGGGGTGAACTTGATCGCATTGCCGATCAGGTTCGACAGCACCTGGAACAAGCGCTCCGGGTCGGCCTTGATCTGCAGGCCGGGCTCGACATTGAACGACAGGTCGATGCCTTTTTCCGAGGCCAGGGGGGCCAGCAACGAATACGCTTCTTCAAAGATCTGGCTGACGTCCAGCGCCACCGGCTTGACCACATAGCGCCCGGCCTCGATCTTCGAGGTGTCGAGCAAATCTTCCAGCAACACATTCATGCGCCCGGCGGCCTGTTGCATGGTGTCGATCGCGGAAGAGATACGGCGTGAGGTGTGTGGACCATCGGAGCTGAAGGCTTTTTGCATCATGCCGCAGAGCATGGAGATGACGGTCATGGGGTTGCGCAGGTCGTGGGAAACCACCGCGACCAGCTCGTCCCGCGCACGCACCGCTTGTTGCTCGCGCAGCACTTGGCGGGACAGGTCGTTCTCCAGGGCCGAGCGGCGCAAATCGTTGGCGGCAAACAGGTCGCCATGGCTCCATTTGGTGGAGATGCCGGCCATCTCCACCTTCCAGATTTCAAACGAGGTGCGTGGGCGAAGGCGCATGCCCGCGTCGCAGGTTTCCAGATTCAGCGGCTTCTGCGGGTCGCCACTCCAGTGGATGTTCTCTTTGACTTCCGGGCGAAACCACAACACACCGTTATCCACAGGCTTGGGCAAGCTCATGGCGAGCACGCCGCTGGCCACGCTCTGGAACTCAGCGGCAGGCGGGTAAACCGAGGCCAGGTTATGGCTGGAAAATACCGGTTCACCGTTGGCCTGCAACCACTTGTGCAGCGCGCGTATCTGCGCCGGTTCCGGGCAATTGCCGTAGCGGTGCAGTTGTTTATCTTCGATGATCGCCACGCCGCCGGAGAGGGTCAGGTCCATCAGCATTCGGCCTTGTTGGGCCAGGCCGTCGAAGACGTTATTGGCAGAGGCTTTCATCGCCAGGTCCAGCAGCGCCAGCGCTTGGACTTTCTCGTCGCGCTGGCGGGTCAGCTCCAGGGCCTCCATGGCACTGATCTGCAATGACAGCACCTGGCCGATGGTCTGGCAGGCCATGCGCAGGTCATTAGGTACCAGCAGCGGCTCACGGTTGCCGCAGCTGATCAGGCCCCAGAGTTTGTCGCCCTTCATCAACGAAATACTCATGGACGACAACACGCCCATGTTCTGCATGTACTGGCAGTGAATCGGCGACACGCTGCGCAGGGTGGCGAAGCTCAGGTCCAGGGGCTGCCCGGTGTCCGGGCGCAATTTGGGCACCAGCGGTACCGGTTCGTAGGACGCATTCGGGATGATCCGTAGCCAGTTGGTGCGATACAGCTCCCGAGCCTGCTCGGGGATGTCGGACGCGGGGAAGAACAGCCCGTTGAACAATTCCATTGACGGCGCCGAGGCCTCCGCGATCACCTGGCCATGGCCTTCCTCTTCGAAGCGATAGATGAGCACCCGGTCATAACCGGTCATGGCCTGGATTTCGTTGACGGTGATGGCGTAGAGCGCCTCCAAGGTCTTTGCCGATTGCAGGCGGTGCAGCATCTTGCCCAGATCGCTGGTGCGGCCATTGTGCGCTCGGGGTTTGAAATCCTTGAGCCGTGGTTCGAATTCCAGCACTAACACGCCCTGGTGGCGATGCAACAGGCCTTCGAACTGCTCACCCTTGAAGGTGATCAGCAGGGGCGGCGAGTCCAGGAATGCGCTGTCCTCGGCCATGGTTTGCACGGCCTGGGCGTACTCCTCGCCAATCAATCTGTGCAACGGTTGATCCAACAGCGCCTCGGGGGCGTGGCCGAACAACGTACCAACGTTGGCACTTACCTGAATAATGTTCAGGCCAGGTTCCGACAAAGTCAGCAGCACGCCGTGGGGCTGGATGGCCCCCGGAAAACGAATGGGTTCGTCGGCGCAGTTGGCAAGCAGCTCTTCAAAATCTTCGGGTTTCATAGCAATACCTCCTGGCTGTCGAGCCATCGCTCAAAGCCGCTGAATGTCGAACGGGCCGCCATCACCGCGCGCGCGGCGGCACCTGTATCCAGTGGCTGGCGGCTCAGATAATCGAGGAAATCTTTCCAGCGCCGTCCGGTCTCGGCGCCGTATACATTGAGAAAGGCACCGCCGTTGTCGGCGTTCACATCCAGGCGCAGGGCCATTTCCCGGCGCAGCACTTGGCCACCCAGGGTGGCGCCTTCCAGCACATACAGGGCGCCGAGACACGCAGCCGGCGTGTTTAATACGGGGAGTTGGGTACAGCGAGGCAGGGCATGGATGGCGTGGTCAGTCAGGCCGAGTGCGTGCAGGTCATGGACCAGTGTTGGCGTTTTCACACGCAACACAGGCTCATATCCATCGGGAATCAAACCGCTGTCATACAGCGCCGCTTCCATCGGCTGATAAAAGCCGTAGTACGCTTGCAGCAGGCGCCGATACCACTGGGCATCCAGGCGCTCGGAAAAAAACGGCAGGCGCTGTTCCAACGCCACATGCAGCAGGCCCGTGCCCGTGCGCAACGTTTCCAACAAGGAGGGCGCACTAACGTCATGGGCCTGTGAATGCATTCAATGAGCTCGAACTGTGGGCCTGTCGGCCATGAATGACGCGTGAAAATGGGCGACGATTCTACACAACTCATTGTCGTCAGCTGAACGCAGAAACGAAAAGGCTGACCAGCGGATCAGAAAAGTCGCTCCCTGCACCTTACATGACCGCAGAACTGGCCCTCAAGTTCGGTTGAAATGATATCGCGCTGCTATCCACGCAGGGGCAGGCCCTAGTGCGTCAATGCTGTCTGCACGCACTCAAGCAAGTGGTCGGTACTCCAGGGCTTGGGCAGAAACCGCACGGAACTGCCCAACTCGGCGGCGATTTTCGTATTACCTGAGGTCAGCACTACTTGTACTTCAGGCCAGCGGTGGGCGACCACACGGCTCAAGTCATAACCATTGAGCAAGCCGGGCATTTGAATATCACTGACAATCAAATCCACCGGGTCATCGCCGCGCTCCAGGTAAATCATCCCTTCGTCTGCCGATGCAAACGATGTCACCACCGCACCAAAGTCTTCCAGCACATCTACCATCAACGCCCGAATGATCTCGTCGTCTTCCAATACCAAAATCGATGGCTGAGCCATGATCCTTACTCCACCATCAGGGGGTTCAGTAAGGTGGAGTGGAAGGTGGCCGGATAGGTTCGATTGGATGTTTTTTAATCGATGGGTGGTCGTTTGACTGCTTGTGAGCCATGGGCACGACAATCCGTTAAGGTGAACGCCACCCCGCCGTCCCAAGGAATGCCATGTTTAACCGTAACCCGCTCGTGCCGGAACTGATTGTCACTCGCCTCAGTGTCAGCCTGGCGTTCTGGGTCGAACAGTTAGGCTTCACCATCGCCTACCAGCGCGCTGAAGAAGGCTTTGCCTACCTCGACCTGCACGGCGCGCAAATCATGCTCGAACAATACGAACCCGACGCCGGCCAGTGGCTGACCGCACCGATGCAGCCACCGTTCGGGCGCGGCATCAACCTGCAAATCGATGTGCCCGCCGTGACGCCTATCCTGCAACGGTTGGCGCACATTGGCTGGCCATTGTTCCGCGATGTTGAAGATGCCTGGTACCGAGCCGGTGACGTGGAGGCCGGGCAGCGCCAGTTCATAGTGCAAGACCCGGACGGTTATCTGGTGCGTCTGGTGCAGCGGCTGGGAGAAAGGCCGGTCGAACAGGCATAATCCACGGCAACAGCCGATAGGGATACGTGAATGAAGTATGTGTTATTGACCCTCGTCCTGACCGTTATCGCCGCACCCGCGTTCGCTGCGGGCGACGCCGACGCGGGCGGCAAACTCTTCACCAAGACCTGCGGTGGCTGCCACAGCATTGGTGAAGGCGCGCGGGGTGGTTTTGGCCCGGAACTGAACGGCATCATTGGCCGGCCTGCCGGTACTACCACGGACTATCAGTATTCGGATGCGATGAAGAACTCAGGCGTGGTGTGGACACGGGAAAAACTGGCGGCCTACATTGAAGATCCGAAGTCGGTGGTGAGTGGCACGCGGATGATCTTCTGGGGGATCAGTGACCAAGAGAAGATTGAAAATATCCTGGCGTACTTAGCGACATTCCAGCCCAAGTGAGGCGCCCAGGCTGACGGGCATCAGTAGCGAACCCGCGACGCAAGGTCCGGGTAATGGGTCGCGAGCTCAGCCAAGCACTGCCGCAGCATCTTGGCATCGTGAGGTAGGCACTCCGAAAAAATATCCCAACCAGAAAACTCAAGCGTCTCGGGCATTTCTACCAAGCCGGTGATGGCGTCCCAAAAAGCATCCCAGTTCTGGCCATACCAGGTGGGGAAGTTGAGTGAAGTGCCCAGCGTGGCGTGAAGCTCTTTGGGGTTCTGAATGCGGGTCAGGTCTATTTTGATGATGGATGATCGGGTCACTTGTGCACCATTTGCTTTTTCATCTACTACAGCTCAGGCTGAATTCTTTGAGTCTGCATTACTCGTTTGCAACTTCGTAATCAAATGCGATGAAGTAGTCACTTTCTGAAAGAGCAATTTCGTGAGAAAAGTGCGGCTGTATCACTGATAGCCATTCCCTGCGCAATTCAAACATGCCGTTATTGACGTCCACTGCGCTCAACAACCCGAGCGTGGAAATCACCGAGTAGTCATCTCCGCAGTCCGCTGAACTCTCCGTTCCGTTTAGCCTCTCTGTAGTTCTGTCGAACCATTCCAACCTTATTTTTAGTCCCATGTAGCCCTCACAGATATTTTTTGATGTTTCGTTTTCTGATTGGCCCTTTTAGCTGCTCGCCGCTTATGTGGTTGAACGCACCTATATGGCTCCCATCACTCGCTAGATAAACCTCCAGCTCTCCGTGCTGAGAGTCCCATTCATAGATCTTCCGACCTTTTTCCTCAATCCAGCGTTCTCTCAGCCCGGCGCCTCCTTGTCTGGGAGTCTTGGGTTTTGCTTTTATCAGTTTTTCAAAGCCAGTTATTTGTTCAGTGTCGGGCGCTTTGTGGTACTTGTGATCCCCAGACTTGGCACCTACCACCACATACAGCGGCCGAACCCCCGACCCCGCCGGAAACACCAGAATAAAATCCCGATAGGCCGGTGGGTAAATAGGGTTAACCAGAATCTGCGCCGCCGTCTCAGTCGGTGGGTAGATCCAGATCACGGGTGCTTGCGGCGCAGCCTCCAATGCCGGAACACCTAAGGTGTCATTTGGATCAACGGAGGGCGTCCAGATCAGCTCTACGCCATTATTCAAATCTGCTATTAACTGGCCGCTGCGGTTTTGAAACTGCACCACGTCAATCATCTGCCAATCGGCATTGTTACCTGTGTAAAACCCATACCCCTTAAGCGTGCCGTCGTCGCGTTGCTCGATATGCAGCCGCATTTGCGAACGCGCTCGTTGCAGCGAACGCAACTGTTCCTCGTTGTAGAGCGCGCTATCATTTAGATCCGACGGCCAAGCCAGCGCTACCAACCCTGTCAACAGGCTACCAGCGACGGATGCGCTGACTGTCGCCGCCGACTCCAAAAACGCTGAACGCAATGCCAACTGCCCTAAGCCGGCTGGCAGTGCGCTGCCACTGATCTTGCGCAAGGCAACCGCGCCCCGGGCGTCCACTTCGCGCCCGCCCAACAGACTTACATGGCCGTACTCCTTGATCAGTTCCAGTGGGACAAAACCGGTGGGGCTCGAGTAATGAGCGATACCGTCAGGCAGTTGGCATGGTTTTATGAAAACGCAGCTTGGAGGTTGGGATGGTGTAGGTGGCTGGGCAGGGGACGGCTCGAAAAAATCGATAGTAGGCGAATACGGCACACGCGACGGTTGCCGGGTGAGGATTCGTCGCTTGAGTAACGCTTGTTCGGTGGGTGGATAAAAGCGTTCTGACATGACCGATTCACTTCCTTGTGCGAGGGAGTGAGCCTATGAGGGGGAGTCAGAAACCGATATCAGCTCAATTTGTCAGTTGATGTGGGAAAAGTTGACTGGTACGTGAGTCGCCAGCATTGTTTCGAATATTGCGATTTTCGTTTGTTTCGTTTAGCGTTGACCTCAACTGAATTGCGTAAGGCCGGAGTTGCATCATGACCATCAACAATCTTCCCAAAACGATCCTTCCGCTGGAAAAAGAAGTCGAGGCGGCAGTGCAAGGTCAGCGTGAATTAGCGTCCCTATTGTCGACCAAATTTGAAACCCAGCGCATCGATATCTTCGACAAAGAAGACAAGCCACACAGGCTTGTCCTACCAACCTCCGCACTGCGTCTGCTGGTCGATATTCTGGGCGAATTGGCGCTGGGCAATGCCGTCAAGGTAGTGCCGGTTCATGCCGAGTTGACCTCGCAGGAGGCGGCCGACCTGCTTAATGTGTCACGCCCGCATTTGGTCAAGATGCTGGAGGAAGGCGCCATCCCCTTTACAAAAACGGGCCGACATCGGCGAGTCCGTTTTTCGGATTTGATGGCGTTCAAGCAACGGCGTGACGAGCAAAGCCAAGAGGCAATGGAAGCGCTGGTTCAACAGGCCCAAGAGTTGGGAATGGGGTATGACGGATGAGGTGTTCGCCCTTTACTGCGGTGTACGATGCTTGTGTTCTCTATCCTGCGGCACTTAGGGACTTACTCATGTGGCTTGGTTTGTCTGGTTTGTATCGAGCGCGATGGACTGGCCAGATTCAGGATGAGTGGAAGCGCAACGTACTTAAGAACCGACCCGATCTTACGGCGGCTCAGGTGGACTGCACGTCGGCGCTAATGGACATTGCTATACCTGACGCGTTGGTGACGGGATATGAGGATCTGTGTTCGAGTTTGGATTTACCAGACCCGGATGACCGGCATGTGTTGGCGGCGGCAATTCGGAGTAAAGCTGAGGTCATCGTGACCTTCAATTTGAACGACTTTCCACCTCATATATTGGCTGCCTATGACATTGAACCGATGCATCCGGATGACTTTATTTCGGATCTCTGGGATTTGGATCAGGCGGCAGTGTTGGGAGCGGCGCAGAAGCAGAGGAGGGCGTTGAAGAAGCCCGCGATGGAGGCGGGAAGTTATCTTGAGATGTTGATGCGGCAGGGCTTGGTGCAGACTAGCAAGGCAATGGGACCCTATGAAATGATGCTGTGAGCAGGATGAGCCCGGTGTACGTCAGCTGAGCCGCAATAAAAAAGACCTTGAAACACCAAGGTCTTTTGGGTGCCTGCGGATCAACTCAGCAGATGCTTGGAAATCAGCCGGGAGATTTCCACGATCGAGGTCTTGCCAGTGAACTCGAATTTCACCTTCCCCAACGACGAAAAATAAATCTCCAACTCCGAATCCAAGTCAAACGTCCCGGACGTTTCCACCGAGTACGCCACGATGTTCTTGTACGGCAATGAGGTGAAATCCTTCTTGCTGCCGGTAATCCCCTGCACGTTCACCGCGATGATGCGTTTGGTGGTGAACACGACGCCGTCGCGCATGGCCTTGTAGGCGTCGACCACTTCTTCGCCGTCCAGCAGCAGGGCCGCTACGCGTTCGGCGTATTCGTTGTTTTGCTTGAGCTTGAAGAAACCTTTGTTGTTGAAGTCGATCATGTGCCTGTCCTGGGTAAGTGGTGCCGTCGGTGTATGACGTTTTGCCTGCGGATCTGTATCTAACGCCCTGGCCTGCAAGCCCCTAGCATGACGCTCAACACGACCGCGTCGGCGAAGGATTTCACGCTGGCAGCCTAAAAAACCAGGAGCCAATCCATGCCTGATATGTCCAGCTTGCTCGCCTACGGCCTGATTTCACTCGGCATGGTACTGACTCCCGGGCCGAACATGATCTACCTGATTTCCCGCTCCATCTGCCAGGGGCGCACGGCCGGGTTGATTTCCCTGGGCGGGGTGGCGCTGGGGTTTGTGGTGTACATGGTGTGCGCGGCGCTGGGTATCACGGCGTTGGTGATGGCTGTGCCGTTTGCCTACGACGCGCTGCGGCTCGGCGGGGCGTTGTATCTGGTGTATCTGGCCTGGCAGGCGGTCAAGCCGGGTGGGCGCTCGCCATTCCAGGTGCGCGACTTGCCCAAGGACAGCCCGCGCAAGTTGGTGACCATGGGCTTGGTCACCAACTTGCTCAATCCCAAAGTGGCGGTGATGTATTTGTCGTTGCTGCCCCAGTTCATCGACCCGAACGGTCATGGCAGTGTGCTGGTGCAATCCCTGGCGCTGGGCTCCCTGCAGATTCTTATCAGCGTGAGCGTCAACGCGGTGATTGCCTGCATGGCGGGTTCCATCGCGGTGTTCTTCGTCACCCGGCCTGGTTGGCAGGTGCTGCAGCGCTGGCTGATGGGGTCGGTGTTGATGGGTTTGGCGGTGCGGATGGCGGTAGAGGGGCGCAAGTAAGGCTGCTTTCAGCGCGCCATGACGTTGACAATCACATGCAGGATGAATGCTGGCCCGTAGCAAGGCTGCCCATGTTCATCTTCGATACGCCAGATTGAGGTGACGGTACTGGTCTCCCTCGGGGCTCCGAACTCCACGGTGATATGCACTGGCTGGCCGGGCAAAGTATCTGCTATCGGAATATCGTTATTCAGGCTTCGCAGATGGCTATCCATCACCACTTCCAATGGCTCCCCCGAAGCGGTTCGACGGGCGATCACGTACTCCACGTCCACTCTCACCAATCGCCGCCCGCGCCAGGGGCGAATCCCGAGGTTCTGGATCTCCCAGGTTTTCTGAAAGGTTTCACCGGGCAGCACTACGGTCTGGTCAGGCGTGGTCACGTCTGCATTGAATACGGCAATGTCAGATGGGTCGTGCAAGCCAATGGCCCGGTTGGTGATAGCCATTGAGTAAGCATCAGTTGGAGCACCGGTCAGGTCGGCAAAGTAGCGAAACAGCAGCAGCGGGGAGACACGTAGCGCTTTGGCTAATTTGATCAGGGTACGTACGGACGGATCTTTTGAAGCACCGTCCGCCAATGCATAAAGGTAGGTTCTGGAGATGCCAGCCTCCTTAGCCAGGTTAGTCAGGGGTTTTCCCAGTTCTCGGCTGCGTCGTACAACAAGCGCTCGAAGAGTATCGCCAGTTTTGATGCTCATATTTTGCAAACCCGTTTCCAGTGGAAGTCGTCATCTTGTAAGCCAAAAAGGACAACCTGCCCGCCGTCACGGTTACATAGCGATTCAGACTTTGGTCTTGCTGGCGACGTTGTGAAAGACATGGATAGGTCCCGGTTTGGTTGGCATATCCAGTGTCGCGGTTTCTCGCATGCTTGCGAACCTTGTGTGTGTTGCATTCCTTTACATCTATCTGTGGATATAGCTATGAGTCCAATGAAAGCGTGCTGTGAATCCATTGCCCGATCAGGCTTTGGCATCCTGCAAATTCCTGATGCGATGTTGCAGGACTACAAAAAGATCATTGATGGCTATTCGGCCATTCCCCAGGCCATCAAGGATGAGTTTTCCTTTGCCCAGGACACGGATGGTTTTTTCCCTTTTGGCGCCGAGTACTCCCTTGCCGAGGAGCACCCGGACCTGTGCGAGCGGTTTTGTTACTGGCCCGCGCACGCTTCAAAAAGAACCGCTTTCGAATTCACCCGAAGTACTTTCGTTGTCGCAGTCGGCAGTTTTGAACGACAGATGAGCGAGTTGGCCCAGGGAGTTATGGATGGCATTTGCGAGGAATTTGGCGTTGCCCCCTTGGCCCCCTTTCGCGCGGCATCGTACATCCAGTTATGTGTCTATGGTCCACAGGCGAAAGACCATTCTCGTCAATATGCCCAGGATCCTCATGAAGACGGGCATATGCTTTCGTTTATCAAGCCTACCCGCGAAGGGCTGGTTTTGATGAAAGGACGATCGTTGGAGCCGGTACGCCTTCTGGAGAACGAGGTCGCGGTGCTGGCGGGTTCCTTGCTGACAGAGCTCTCCGATCATGCCGTGCCTGCCGCCTACCATGCTGTACTTGCGCCCAGCAAACCGGTCGCCAGAAGCTCATTGATCTACTTTGCAAATCCCAATCCGGATCAGTTGCTGACGACCTTTTACCGCCAGAAATCCATTGACCTGGGCAGTACTGTGAATGCTCGTCATACCGGTTTCGGTAATCAACCGATTCAACTGCGCTAAATAGTCCTGGAGGGCTCGAACAGTCCATGTTTCCTCACTTCAATGCCCTTTACATCGAAGGTTTGCTCTTGGGTATCGGACTGTTCGCCGCCCCTGGCCCGAAAGACACCTTGGTGATCCGCCAAGGTGTCGGTCGCGGGCCGATCTGGGGCGTTGTCGCTATTTGCGTAATGGCCGATATTTTCCTGATCGCTTTCGGGGTCACGGGTTTAGGTTCGTTGTTGGGAAACCGGCCTGAGGTGATGGCACTATTGCTGTTGTCCGGCGCTGCGTATCTGCTTTGGTTTGGTGGCCAACGTCTGTTGGCCTGCATCCGGGATCAGTCCATGCCGGACGCTCAAGGCGGCAACTCGCAAAGAGGGCTGTTGCGCTCGGCGGTCATACTCGGCTTTGCCAACCCTTACGCCTGGCTCGATACCGTGGTGTTGATTGGTTCCATCGGTGCCACGAAACCTGCGGGCCAACAGGCGCTGTTCGCGACAGGCGCCATGACGGCATCACTCGTGTGGTTCGTGGTGTTGGCGCTGTGCTGTCAGCGATTGACGGTATTGTTTCGCAAGCCTGCGGTCTGGCGCTGGCTGGATGCAGGGGTGGCGGTGTTGATGGTTTACCTGGCCGTTACCCTGATTACCGATTCATTGCACATCTTTCAGATAGCTCTTTAGTACGGTCAGCGGGCAGGTCAACTCATCAAGACGAGCGATGTTTTGCACATCGGTGGATAGCCTTTGCAATTCACGCCCGAGAACGCTGTCCGCTCCACCCAATGCAATCAACGCCTGGGTGATGCACTCATCGAGCTTCAACTGGATCTCGGCCAGGTTTCCCTGGCGCACCAACAACCCAAACACCTCGCGATCATAGCCCTCCATCACGGGATCATCGCGCAGCAATGGGCTGCCGTGGTCAGTCTCATGCACCAGCTTCAATGCAAACAACGCAACCGCTTCAAGCGTCAACTCCATGGTCCCGCTCCCTCCACTGCCACGCCTGGCACTTTTTTGCAGGCGAAAAAAAAGACCTTGAATTTCAAGGTCTTTCTTTAAGATGGTGCCCCGAGGGAGACTCGAACTCCCTCAAAAACACCATAAGACCCAGCAATGCCGCGAGTTTAAAGGCTTTCAGTGGCTTTGGGTAGAAATTTTGGGTAGAATTTTGGGTAGAAATGACTAGCGAAGGCTTTTGCTATGACCGATTTTTTAGTTCTGAAATCTGGCACCTACTACGTCCGTCTGGACGTTCCAGAAGACGCACGGGAAGCCTTTTCCGGGCGTAAAGTTCTGACTAAAAGTCTCAAAACGGGCAACCGTTCGGAAGCCCATATTGTCAAACTACGATGGTTGCAGCAGTGGAAAACCGAAATCGAAAAAGCCCGAAGGGGTGAAATCGGTAATTTTCGTGATGATGTTCTTCAAATAGTTGAAAAGCATCAAAGGGCAATAAACCAAGATAAAATTAAGGGGAAACCCGCAAACAATGAAACAAAAATGGGTTTTGAAGTAATCCAATATGCACAAGAAAAGAAGTTAAGCATCGACCTTGTTAATGAAGCAATTGATATTGCAGCAGGTCGTTCGGACTACTCACCCAAAACCCCATTTTTCAAAAGTCGCCTTGATGCTTTCTATAACTATGAATTAAATCAACGAAAAGTTGACTTGAATACAGTCGATAGACATATAAAGAGAATTAAAGCACTTGATGCGTTTTTGAAAGCTGAGGACTTACTGCTAGATTATGAAGCAGTTGGTTCATTTTTGATTTCAAAAAATCTTGAAGCTAAAACTAAAAAACAATATCTCTTTTCGTTTAATGCATTCTATAATTTCTTGATTAAAAAAGAACCACCATTTAAAGAGCGTTATCCTATGAATCCATTTAAAAATCATGAGCTGAGCCAAGTCCGACGCGGAACACTTAAAGAAGACGAGAGACGTGCTTTTACTACTGACGAGGTTAATACCCTGCATAGTAAAGCAATTGAAATGGGAAAGCGTAAGCTAGCAGATTTGATTGAAATAGCCGCTTACACGGGGGCACGTATTGAAGAAATTTGTCGTTTGAAAACATCGTCAGTTGTTAAAGAGGATGGCGTTGATTGTTTTCATATTACAGAAGGTAAAACACAAGCATCTGTTCGATTTGTTCCAATTCATCCGGTTCTTATGGAAACGGTCAAACGGCTTGTTAATTCATCGGACGATGGGTATTTGTTGAAGACAAGCAAAGGCGGGAAGTATGAAACTAAATCGAAAGGTTTAGGCAATCAATTTTCAATTTTCAAAACAGATTTAGGATTTGACAAAAAATGTGTTTTCCATAGCATACGGAAAACTGTAATCACTACATTGGAACGTGCAGATGTGAAGAACCTTGTCATCATCTCTTTGGTCGGTCACAAGGCTGATGGGTTATTACGAATGACTTTCGATAGATATTCGGAAGGCCCAACCCCATCATCAAAAATGGATGCTGTTAAATACCTGCAATATAAATTTTCAGTCTAGTTTTTATTGTTGTCGTCAGTTATGAGGCTACCTAATCAGGTGGCCTTTTTAATGCCTGTTATACATTGCTATACGTTACTATACGTTGTTATACGCTTTCATTCTTTGTTATCTGGCTTATTGAATGCTATACAACTTGAAAACATTTTAATATATGATAACTTGATATTAGTAGTTTGAATTCTTTATATGCGAGCAATGTAAATGTATAGCACCTCACTTCGTTCGTTGCTTACATTTACGCTCGATTTTTCGCACTACGTTTGAAAAATTAAAATCAACAACCATGAGGAATGTATGAGTGATAATAAAAAACCAAGACAGATGAATGTAAGAATATCCGAAAGTGATTACGAAAAGATTGAGCACGAAAGAAAAATGATGCACAAAAGCCAGTCCGGCTTTATTTCCCACATTATCAATAATGGCATCAATTCAATTATTGAAATCACCAATCCTGAGCTTAGACAAGACATTGATAAGATTGAAAGGTTTCTGGGCGGATATGGAAACAACCTAAATCAAATAGCTAAAAGTCTAAATGCTAATGAGATACCTCCTTTTGATATTCTAAAAAGGCTAACTGAACTCGACCAGAACATAACCATACTTACTAAAAAGTTGGACAAATTAAAAAAGGAGACATTAACCAAAGTAGGTAAGTCATGATACGCAAAAAACTCAGCACTCAAAAATCAAAATCAGCCATTTACAAAACGGCCAAGTATTTCAATAAAGAAGATGGGTGCATATTATTCGAGTCCAACATGCACACGCCCTTGAATGCTTCAAAGAAAGATATTGCGAAAGCAATATCACAATCAATTGAAAGCGACATTACTGACAGCAAGAAAGGCCGAAAGCAATCGGTTAGAACCCAGCATGATGTTGTCAGCTTTCATACCAATGACAACATCACACCAGAGCAAGCCCGAGATATTGCAAAGGAACTCTATGAGGCCACGCATAAACTTTCAAACAGAAAGTATTCGCTAGGCGTTCACATTGATACCGATGAGGTTCATGTTCATATTGTGTGGGCAATAAAAGACTTTGATGGCAAATGCTACAACGTCAGTAATGACTATCGCAAAATAGAAAGGCAGTGTGAATGCCTAGAAAAGAAGCATCACTTGATTGCTCCCCAAAATAGAATATCAAGAGACATTGATAGATTGGAAAAGCATCCAGACCTAAAAGGTAAAAGTGAATCCGTTAAGAAAAGAGCAATTGCCAACGCAATCAATAAAAAGTATTCCGAGAAGCTTCCTTCGTCCAATGAACGCATGCTTGATGTTCGAGGCATAATTTCCAACAAGCAGCAGATGAAAGACGCTTTAAACGTTTACCTTGTTAGTTCTTCAAGCCCTTCCGACTTTATCAACCAGATAGCTGCGAATGGTTTTAATGTCATTCACAATGGAAAATCATCTTTCTCCATTCAACATGAGGACCAGATATTTAAAGCATCCGAGCTTGGCCTATCTTACAAAACACTTAAATCGAAACTAGGTGAAGACACTGGCTTTGAGCAGGCTTTGAAAGATAAGCACAACGTTAAGAAATACGAAGATTGTTCTATTGCTTCCAATGAAGCTGAACCCGACTACATGAAAAAGATTAAACCGAACTCAGTTCTTGCCACCAAGTTCAAGTTTATTCAGCATAATGACAAGGTTGAATATTTCTATAATTCAGCCAGCAGCAAGAAATCATTCGAGTATTACAAAGACCCGTCAAAAGTTTCATTCCATGATTTATCAAGACAGTCAGCAAAGGCTGGTATTCAAAGGCTTGTTGCTGACGCCAAACCACCACAATCATTCACAGTGAATGGCCCGGATTTTTTTAAGAAAAATATATGGCTTGAATTTCAGTTAATGGGATTAGAAGCCAAGGGGTTCAAGCTTGAAGGTTACAAACCTACACCAGCAGATTTAGACGAGTTGAAGAAAATTCAAGAGCAATATGCTTCGATGAATAAGAAGCCAGAACCTAAACCACAACCAGCACCAGAAGCCCCTACGGTGGCCGTAGAAGCTCCCAAACCAGTTGAGCCTGTCATACGTGCACCTGTTCAAAAAGCTCCTGAAAAGCCACCAGAGCCTACAAAGCAGGTTGAACAAGAAAAGGTTACGCCAACCAATGATGGCTTAATTGATGACCTGCACGATATTTTTGGACCAGCCAAAACTAGCCCAGTCGCAAAAGCTCCTACGGACTCGGTAGAGCCATTTAAACCAGTTAATACTGTTATAGATGAACTCTACACACCGATGATACCAGAGCCGCTTGTAGAGCCTGAAAGCAATAAGGTTGAAGGTGACTATTCAACATATTCTAATGATGAACTCGTTGAAGCATTTGAAGGTATACAGAAAAAACTTGAAAAAACACTCTTCACTGGAAACAGTAAAAGCGACATTGCGGGCCATAGATACATGGACAAACAAAATCTTATCTATGAGAGAACTGGTGAAATTAAACGCCAATATAATTTAAGGCAGGACTTTTATAAGGTGTTTGATGAAATTAAGGAAAGAGACCCAGCGGCAGCAAAACAGCTTGAACAAGCTTTTAAAGCACAGATGGCAAACAAAAGAGCGGTTACGTTTGACCTAAAACCACAGTTAAAAAAATAGCCCTATCAGGGCTTTTATTTGTCTTGGGTTTGAAAGTTTCTAATCCCCACTTGTAGCATTACATCTTTGTTGAACCCGTTAACCTTGCTTACATTCAAGTATTCTTTCATGCAATCATTTATAAAGCGTGACAACGGAAATTTGTGAGCATTGGCAATTTCTCTAAATTGATTATGTGTTTCAGCGTCGAGTGTGATGGTGCAAACTTTAAGATTTGCTTTTGCTTTTGGTTTTTTCATTAGTGCCCCTTTCTTATTTATATATATTTATTAGAGCACAAATAAAAGCAAAGTCAAATAAATACATATTTTTCATGACAAAATTCAGGCACAAAAAAAACCAGCATTCGCTGGCTTTGTTATAGGTCGGCGGTTGCAGGAGCTGAGTGCAACACGGTTATTGAATTGAAGCCGGAGCATCATGCCGCATTGCCATGGAATTTTGCATGACCT
>NZ_MPOR01000099.1:0-607 GCF_001896155.1 Pseudomonas sp. FSL W5-0203 | reverse complement strand
CTCTTCAACGCTGAGTTCGGTATAAGACATAGGGGCAGCACCGTACCGGAAAGGTCAGGTGTTGCACTCAGTTTTTGCCGCCGCCAGTCTTTAAGAATGACCTGCTCGGTGATGTTTTCGGAAAAAGATTAATAGGTAAATACATAATTGATTTGAGCACAAAAGAAATGATTGATATAAAAGCAAATTACAAAATTATTGATACTGCATTGCTTGATGCTGCCGAGCCGCAATAAATAAATACTTATCTATTGATTATTTATAATCGCATGTTATATTGTTAGCAAGAACAGGAGATTATGAGCATGCAACTAATAAGGGTAACTAGCAAAAGAAAAGAAATCTTAAAGTATACAAAAAAACTAGGTCTTTTTGGTTTGTATAAAGATGTTAAGAATGCACATAACAAAAGTGTTTGTCATTTGATTTTTGACCCATTAGATTACACATTCAAGGTGCTGGTAGACCAAAGTAGAGTTCCTTACGAATATCAAGACGAGTGTATAAAAGACGGCGGCGGCAAAAACTGAGTGCAACACCTGACCTTTCCGGTACGGTGCTGCCCCTATGTCTTATACCGAACTCAGCGTTGAAGAGCGCGCCACCA
>NZ_MPOR01000016.1:0-124456 GCF_001896155.1 Pseudomonas sp. FSL W5-0203 | reverse complement strand
AGCTCTTCAACGCTGAGTTCGGTATAAGACATAGGGGCAGCACCGTACCGGAAAGGTCAGGTGTTGCACTCAGTTTTTGCCGCCGCCCTTCTTATCAATCCTGCTAATATAGCCGTTATCTGCACTTCCAGCACCGTCCATGAGTGCGGATATCACGACAAACTCTAAATAAGCGACCCACAACTCCCGGGCTTCCAGCACGCTGGACTCCCCCGCATCGAGCAATAACTGGACATCATAGCGCTTCATGATTTCGTAAGGCGGCGGCATTCCGCTCTCGATTAACAAATCTGCGAAATCAAGCAGTGCGGACTTCAGATGCTGAACGTTACTGGGATCATACACATTGAACGCGAAAATCCGATCCCGTATTCTCGAAAAGCACTCCATGTGTGGCGGAATCATTGGCGCACTTGAATGAAGGGTGAGGAGTTCGGTGTATCGAGCGAGGCCATGACAATCGACGCGACCATACTGGTGATCCAGACAACTGGCCTCCATCTCGAATTCCACACCCACCAGATACGGATAATCGTTATCTATATGGTATACACCACCTCCAGACATCCCTTGAATGATGTCCTTACTCGGAATACCCGCCAATTCCAGGGTTATAAGGTCGTTGACTACGCTGGCCGCGTGGCCAGTACGGTGCTTGATTGGCGTTGCACTCGCCCTTTCCGCTTTTGGGAGGCCCACAAAAGTAAGGTTGGCCTGCGGTGGCAAGTGAGCGGCATTCCAAGATTTCTGAGATAGGCCCGCCTGATGCGTAATTTTCAATATTGCGCAATCCAAGGGTTCCTGCTGCCCCACCTTGGGGAAAACCAAGACGCCCAGTACATCAATGGAGTTCTGATTATGGTCAACTACCACGTTACAGGCAGTGTCTTCAAAAACGGCGTGCCTGGCCGTGAGCACGTAGGAAAATTCCTGAGTCATGGCATTCACCAGAACGCCGCTTCCGCCATTAACCGTTACACAGTATGACTGCATAACTTCCGAAACTGTCTTATTAGAATCTGATTTCATCATCGAGCACTTTTAGACGAGAGGAATATTCCTCAACTTCATGAGCTAGTAGCAGGGGAGCGACCACATGACCGTAGTTAAAACACACTTTACCCTGCGTAGACTTGATAATTCTGGCTATCGTCCTTTTGTTCGGAAGCCCATGCCTAGACCCATCAGTGGACACAATATAAATCGGCGAATCCAGCACCCCCAACAAATCGCTACTGGTATTATATTGACTTCCATGATGCGACAATTTAACAAGATCCAATTGGAGCTTGTTGGTTTTGCTGTGATCACAAGCCCGTAAGCTTTCGTACACTACGCCATCGTGTGCGTCGCCCAGAAAAAGCATGCGTTTGCCATCAGCTTCGAGTATGAATGCTATAGAGCTGCCGTTGTAAATAGAGGCATCAGACTGGAACTTATCGTCAGACCAGATATCTTGAAGCGCTAAATGATAGTCAGTGTTGTGCGCCGAGGTCTTTCCTGAATCGATTTCCGGCGGCCATACATGCAACAATTTCTCAAGTTGCTCTCGACCAGGCGACAAGACCTTGAGCGTGAAGGGACCGGCTTGATGAATCTGCCCTGCCATTACAAGCGGAGCTCGAACGCAGCCAATCTTATCAAGCAATTCCTCCAGGTCTTTTCCTTGCTTTACCGATGTTTGCGGATCGTCATCAAGCAGCTCAATATTATTTTCGGGTATTTCGGGCACATTAAAATGACGTGTAATCAATCGAGAAGAATTAAACCAGATGGATTTGACCATATCACCTAGATACCCTGGTTTCTCAAAGGCTTTAATGAGTCCATTGATATGGTCGTCATCAATGTGGGTGAGAATGGCTAGATCGACATGTTGCCCTTTGACTTTCAAGTCATCGAGGATATCGCACAGCTCGCCGGCGTAAAGCTGCCGTGGCCCATGCCTGAAGGTCGTAGACGTTCCTCCATCTATCAGCAGATTGAACACCCCGTCAGGCCCCTCATGGCTGACGAAAATGCAGTCTCCATACCTCGCTTTGAGAACGCGGACGATGATAGCCATCAGGACTCCCTGTCGGTGCCTGGCCCTGCCAAGCTGTCAAGATGCCAGTAGCATAGGCCCTACGCGGAAGACTTCCAAGGGAAGCGTCCAAGCCAATTTCTGGCGTCGGACAACCGACGGGGTCCACGCCCCTCATTTCGGCAAAGTCTGCCATTGCGAGTGGGCACTGGGCGTCATGGCTTGCCCCACTGCCTAGTTGGCCATCTTCGTGGACATTCGGTGTGAGACTGGCTCCGCATCAGCAGATCTAGGTGTTCAGGCAGCGTTTGTTGAATACAAACCATCATTGCCAACGCTCGAAAATCTTTAGTCGAAGACTGGACATTTCCATCCTGTGCCGAAAAACTGACGCGCCTATAATCATGCCGCCCCCTCACTGCAGTCCGAGATAGCGATGTTATTTTACGAATTGGAAAAAGAAGACATTTCTAAGCTGACCGACAGCGATCTTCGAGAAATGATAGCTCGCCTTTGCATAGCCGAGCTATCTCAACAAGGCATTGGGTCAAAATGCGTATTGTGGGGTGGTGCCCAAGAGGCAGCTGACGGCGGATTGGATGTCATAATAAAAAATGCCTATGGCATTAGGGAGTTTGGCTTTGTACCACGCCCTAATACTGGAATTCAGGTAAAAAAGCAGTCTATGGGGCGAGCGGCCTGTCTTAAGGAAATGCTAGACAAAAGCCGAAAAGTGAAGTTGCCGATTCAGGAGCTGGCCAGCACTCAAGGGGCATACATAATTATAAGTGGTAAAGATGATTGCACCCCCATAATGCAGTCTAAGCGTACATCAGGGATGAGAGAAGCTATATCCGGGCTAGAAAATAGCGACGATCTGTATATTGATTTTTACGGACGAGACCAATTACTGACTTGGCTTAGGAAACATTTTAGTGTCTCCTTATGGGTCCGCTCTCGCTTGGGGAAACCATTGAGCGGGTGGAAGCACTTTGGTAGATGGGCGCAAACTCCTCATGAGTACCTGGACACTTTCCTTGCAGACGATCATCCTTGTGTCACAATTGCCAATTCGAGCAGCAGAGATCCTGTAAGCATTCTAGAAACCATTAATTTTCTGCGAGCCAGGTTAAGAGAGCCTGGTAGTTCCACAAGGATTACAGGACTGTCCGGCGTCGGAAAAACCAGACTGGCACAAGCATTATTTGAAGAGGCTGTAGGTGAGGAAGCTCTTTCGCCTTCTGATGTTATTTATGCAGATCTGGGAGAAGACCTTTCCCCTTCACCCACTGAGTTTCTAAATTATCTAGCCTCAAACAATGAAACGGGCATTGTTGTCCTTGATAACTGCCCTTCAGAATTACACGGCCGTTTAAAAAGACAGATCTATCAATCTGGCGCACGCATTAGCTTCCTAACAATAGAGTACGATATTAGCGACGACACACCAGAAGAGACAGAGGTGGTTCACATCGAACCGGCTAGTGAGGAGACCGTATCAAAGTTAGTCAGCATTAGGTTTCCGGAACTATTAGATATAAATATCAGGAAAATCTCGGAGTTTGCCGGCGGAAATGCTCGAGTCGCACTAGCCCTTGCGGCCAGAGTTGAACCTGACGAGACATTGACAAAATTCTCCGATGAAGGACTATTTAAGCGGATTTTTGAACAAAGAAAAGGAGAAAAAACTGATTTTCTTAATGAGGCTTCAGCGCTGTCATTGGTCTATTCATTTAGTGTAGAACGTTCGATTGACCAGGATGAAATTAGCGCACTCGCAAAGATTAGCGAAACTACACGTGCGAAGCTACATGTCGCACATGCTGAATTATTAAGAAGACAATTGTGTCAGAAGCGAGGACATTGGCGAGCTATCTTACCTCACGCATTGTCTAATCGCCTTGCCAAAAGAGCTCTAGAAAACATAGATTTTGCCGAGCTCAATGGTGAGCTTTTTATTCCAAAAAACATAAGACTGTTTAAGTCTTGCGCGCATAGAATAGGGTATCTGCACGACAGTGATTTGGCGAGGCAGTTGGCTGAAACATGGGTTCGGCCCGATGCGCCACTTCACAATTTATCTGAATACAGTGACGATCACATGCTCATCTTAGAGTACATCGCTCCTGTTTTTCCAGAACACATCCTCACAACCCTGGAGGGCGCTTCCCACAATAACAGACTACCTAAACAGTACCATAAACATATTGAACGAATCATGGATGTGCTCTGCAAAATAGCTTTCGACGATGAACACTATGAGAGATCGCTAAATCTTATCCTTAGGATGAAGGAAGTATATTCTTTATCCGGAAACGAATCGTGCTTTAATAGGGTAAAGGATTTATTTTCATTGTACTTATCTGGAACAAATGCCGCTCCTAGCCGAAGGCAGCGTTACCTAGCAAACTTGCTCAATTCGCCCAACACAGGGATTCAGGAGCTTGCCGGGCAATGTTTCCGATCGGCCTTACGGACTGGATCTTGGTCCTCGACAAACAGCTTTCATTTTGGAGCAAGAATTAGGAGTTACGGCTGGGAACCCAAAACTCGGCAGGAGATTACCTCTTGGTATGACGGTTTTTTATTGGTGCTTATCTCCAACTACAAATCTGCTGACGCATCACTTAGAGGCTTGATTCGAGACATATTGTCTTCAGGATTCACTGCGCTTTGGATGTCAATTAGCAAGCATCAAATGTTAGAGGAATTAGTTACTTCTGAATGCGAACTTGACGACTGGAGTGAGGTGTGGCGCTCAATGAAATTTACGCTGGATCAGCATGGCAAGAGTCTTAGCCCTGAGATGCTTGCTCGACTTGAACACTTAGAGCGCATATCTTCGCCACCTAGTCTGCATGCGGATATTGAAACCTATGTATTCACTCCATTTTGGACGCGCGCCCTCCAGGAGGGTATGAGCTATGCCGACGCTGAAGACTTGGCCCTAAGCCAAATTGTTAATCTTGGTGTTCGGGCTGCAAATGATTATTTATTGCTAAGGACACTTGGGCCAAGATTGATGTCGAGTAACGTTGGAGCCATACATAATTTTGGCATAGGCCTCGCCAAAGGCGCGGCGGATGTGCTGAAAATGTTTGATTTTCTAGTCGAAGTCTTCAATGCCTGCAAAAGCAACACTCGTTGCATCAAGATTTTTTGCGGCTTCATGAATCAGGTTGGCATGTCTGATCCTAAAGCTTTTCGTTCGATTCAGGAATCAGTACCTAAGTTGTCTGGCCTAGCAGAGCACACCTTAGAAATTTTATTTTCAAGACCTCTGGAGCCCTGGGGAATTGATCTTCTGATTGGTTATGCAGAGGAAGCGGCTTTCCCCGCGGCTGAGTTTAGAATTCTGGCGTACGGAAATCACAATGCGCAACTTTCAGATAGGGAGCTAGCCGAGCTTATTAAAAAAATCATGACACAAAGAAATGGGACCTATGTGGCGCTCGATATATTATCTATGCGAATGTTTGCTATGCCACGGTCGCGTGACAATGCAATTCTCATGGAGGTTGCTCGGCTAGCTATTTTTAATTTTCTATCCAGCCTGGAGGATTACGAAACCATTACGACTCCTAGTGCATTTGACATCGTGTTAAAGGCTTGCATCAACGAGCACTCAAACCAAAAGTACTTGGCGAAATTATTGCCACCTATCGCAAGAAACGTAAAAGCGGGGCGGACGTATAGTCACGACATATCCGAAATTATATGCGCAGTGATAAAATCAGGCCCTGCATTGTTTCTTGACTACTTTTACAATCAAGAGTCTGCCTCCCCCAAACTACTATCAAGACTTCTCAGGCATGCAGGATGCAGCCATCGAGTCACCTTAAATTTAATTGAACCGGACCACCTTATCCATTGGTGCGCGCTAGACCCCAACAAAATAAAGTATTTGGCGAACCTTATTGACATTTACATACCTATTGACCAGTCAGACGATCCTCTAGCTGCGCCGCGATCTACCGTTTTAAGTCAACATTCATTGCAACTGCTCGCAGCCAGCGCTGATAAGATAGGCATACTTGATATTTTTATAGGGAAAATGACGCCTTCTGTTTGGTCTTCTCTCGCTGATATCCTTGAGGTGCGGTTGAGTGCGTTAGCCGCCCTGATGGAGCATTCAGAAATTATCGTACGCGAATATGTAAAAGGGCAGATACCGTTAATTGAAGAAGACATTTACCATCGACGTGAGCAAGAGCGCTCCATCCATAAGCTTATGGATCAAAAATTTGAAAACTAATGGCCCGTTCAATTCGCCCCCTTGACCGTTTGGGTATACTGAAAGCTAGACAAGACCGCCGTGTTCCAAGTCAAAAATCGCCAATCGCGATAATCTGCGGCCCCGCCGCGACTGGGGGCAAATTTGGGAGCATAGCTTCAATTTTAAGCTCTGAAACCCTCGACCTAGAGCCCTATCAAAATGTTTTTTGGCTTGCCAGAGAGTCTGGAGGCGTTCGCCAAATAGGCGCCAAGAGTAGCCACGAAATGCGATAAGCCCGTTGACGTCTTCACTACATAAGCTCTGAATAGCCATCTCTCAAGGAAAGGACTCTGGACGTGGAATTTGCCAATCTTGCTGACATCAATCGCGCCGTCTTCGTAGTAGACGGGCCAGAGCAGATTCCACGCAACCTTCGGCTGAGCGACCTGGCCATTTTCCCTCGAGTCGTCATCCTCGGTGAGCCCGGGATCGGCAAGACCCATGCACTAAAAAAACTGGCAATCGATGCCAAGTCATCGGTTGTCGAGGTACTCGACTTTACCGTCTCTTCCACAGCCGCCGAGGTGTTTCTGGATGCCTTGGATGAGTACATGGCCTATGAGAAGAGCCTCCTCGAACTTTCCACACTGTTGAGAACCGTTAGCCGCTGGCGTATATCCTGTCGCACGGAGTCATGGAGCCCGGCCTTCGTCAGCAAGGCGCTTCGCACACCAGCCAAAGATAAGATTCTCGTCGTAAAGCTGCTGCCGCTCGATGTGTTCGAGCAAATAACGCTACTTGAGCACTATCGTTGCCTGGAGCCGCTTGAATTTTTACGTCATGCCGATCAGGCAGGCGTCTCTACGCTCACCAAGAGCCCACTCAGCCTTTACCTGTTGCATAAAATCGTCACCGCGACCGGTGCCTGGCCAAGGTCGAAACGTGAGTTGTTTCACTCAGCCATCAAACAACTTGGCAGCGAACATAACGACTTCCACCAGGAAACCAAGCGCTTTTCTGTAGATGAGTGCTTGTCGAAAGCATCAAGATTGCTGCTGCTGATGTTGGTCACAGGCCACGGCACGGTCAGCCGCTTCGAGTCGTCGAATTCCGAGGAGCATGCCAAGCGATCCATCACACTCAGCCAGTGCGGGTTGTCCAAGGAAGAACTGGACGGGGTGTTGGGCACCGCATTGTTTCAGGGTGACGGCAAGCATTTCACACCTACCCACCGGGTCGTCGCGGAGTATTTGGGGGGGCATGCCCTCGCCCTGGCGGTCAAAGGCAGCGGCGATCATTATCGCTGCCCGTTGAGTCGCGCTACCGGCCTGATCATAGATGACGATGGCAAAAGCCCGAATGACTTGCGTGGCCTTTATGCTTGGTTTGCCGTCCATCTGGCCGAGATCGGGCTGCATGCCCAAGCGCTGGAGCTGGTTCGCGCAGATCCTGAGGCCATACTTCTATATGGCGATGCGGCCGTATTCAACACCCATACCCGGGGGCTATTGATTCAGGCACTGGGCGAACAAGACCCGCTTTTCGCGAAACTCCCTGATGTGTCGGTATCAGGACTGGTGGGGCCGGATATCGAGCCTTACATATTGCAAAAGTTACAGGCCCCCTCCTCCTCTGCGCACACACTTTATGTCTTGTTGTTGGCCATCCCCCGAAGCGAACCACTTCCTTCGTTGTCCGCAGAGTGCAAGCGGATTGTGCTGGACTGGCAATATAACTCGCGTCTTCGATGCCTCGCAGTCGATGCCTGGGGGCATTGCGCGCGCGCGACAGTCGAGGAGTATCGAGGGATCTTTAACGCGCTTGAGCTCAGTCCTCGTCTCGGTTGCCAGGAGGTCAGGGTTCAGTTATTGGCCGCTCTCAGTAGCAAACAGGTAAGGACTGCCGATATCGACTCAATCCTTGCCATCCTGCATACCTTCGTTGAGCAAGACGCTACCGTGCAGCGCGTACTCGATTCGTTAGCCTCTGTGCTGGTCCAGCAGGGGCTCGCGACGCGGATATTTAACGATCGCTATTGCTCACCCGCGCCCGATAAAGTGAACCGCCTGTTTATCGAGTCGTTAGGCACGCTTTTGCTGAAAGATCCGGCGGCGACGCTTGATTTCGTGATGCAGATAGTCACGCTGATCGATGTCTCCCGTAACGCCCGAAACGAACAGGTCTTTACCCACGCGTTGAAACACTGGTTCATGAAGTCCAAGGACCGCGAAGAAGCGCTTTTCGAGCACTGCGTACTCGGCTTTAGAGACAATTACGATATTTCAGAGCGCCTGCGATTGCTCGACGTCACGGCCACACCGCAGAGATTGAACTGGGTGCTGGAAAACAAAGGAGATGACGCGCAAGGCGGGTTCAAGAATGCAGCGATACTTTGTATGCAACTGGTGATCGGTTCGAATGACAAGAACCTGGTCCGCCATGTGGAAACGCTACTCTCGCCCCGCAAAGCGGAAGTAGAAGGCATCTTTGAAAATTTGGCGATCGCCCGCGCTGACGATGACTTCGCGGATGACGCGTTTCGTTTTCCATATCCGTCCTTTGGCGTTCCGATAACAGAGACTATGCAGAAACAGTGGGACGAATTCCAAGATGCCTACGCGTGTGCATTTCGGTATTGCATGAGCGCGTCGGAACAGGACAGTGAATGTAACGCGATACTGCTGAAGCTAGTCTCTCGCGTTCCGCAACTCCCCATTGACACATTAATTCACACGGCTGCTGTGCTGATGCATGCCGAGCAGACCGGACCGGTAGACCTGCCGGTAATGCCTCTGTCGACCTACGCCCATGCGATCGAGGGCTCGGTGGCGGTCCTAGAGGAGGAGCGGCGCGGGCGCGCAATCCTGCGTTGCCTCGATCAATTGTTCATCGCTGGCGATGCAGGTGCAGCCCTGTTGGATCAGCTTGTGAACAGTTCTGATAGTGCTGCCAACTTCGTCTTCGACAGCATGGCCAAGCAAGATCGTCCATCTACCTCGATGACGGAAACGATTCGCCGTCACGCCCTCTCCTGCCCTCACCTGCGCCCCTACGCCTTGGTACCGCTGCTGCGTGCCATGGCCAGACATCTGCTTCAGGAAGAGTGTGTCGAGATCACTGAAACACACCTTTCATCCCCAGGCATGGGACCCACTGCCACATTTCTCTGGGCATGCTTCGGTATGCTAGCCGCGCCGGGACGATTCCACGCCCTTATCGTCTCCAGCATGGGAGCGACAGACAGGGAAGCTCTCGTTGAGTGCGTGACACGAGCGGATCTTTTCCGGGGCTTTTTCAGCGCTGCCCAGCAGGTGGAAGTATCGTTGGTCAAATGCCTAATCGAGGGGCTGGGCCGCCATCCCCAGCACCACCCTGCGGCCATGGATGAAGGAAGCTCCGTAGTCTCCGCGCTCATCGCCGATCTGGGTATCCCTTGCAACGAGACTGCGCTCGAGGCACTGCATGAACTGTGTGCAGTGGAATCTCTGAAGGCGTGGTGGCCTCTGCTTCAACATGAAACTGCAAACAGTCAGCGCGGCATGCGAGCGATGCAGTACAAGCACGTTGACGTTCAATCCGTCCACGATGTGCTGGGCGGCCGTGGCCCCAGCAGTGTGAGAGATCTCCAGGCGCTGCTGGTCGAGTTACTGGTTCAACACAATGAGGAGATGGATTCGAGCGAGCACTCTACGTGGCAGCAATACTGGGACTACCCAAAGGATGAGGACACCAAGAAAAGAACGGGCTCACCTAAAATAGAAAATCATTGCAGGAATCACCTCAGCATTCGGCTCGATGACTGGCTAAAGGCATTCGGGAATTTCAAGACGACCAGCGAAGCGCAGTTGAACGCACAAGTCAGGGTGGATGTAATTGTTCGCGATGACAAAGGTCACGTTTTGCCAATCGAAGTAAAGCGTCATGACCATAAAGACCTGCGAACCGCACCGCTCGATCAACTCGAATTCTATTCCCGCACGAAAGGCGCGGAGGGTTATGCTATTTACTTGGTATATTGGTTCGGGAAAAACCTCAAGGCTTGCCCTGGGGAAAAAGCCAGCAGTGCTGCCGAGCTTTCAGGGCAGCTCAAGCAGATGGTGCTGAACCAGGGCCTCGACAAGATCGAGGTGGTCGTCATCGATGTCTCTAAGCGAGGCCGTGACGTATAGACCGTAATACGCGGCCCTGCAGGCAGGGACGGAATCCTCCCCCGCCTGCAACGCCGCCCTGCCGCACCATCGCCCGATCTCTGACCCCTCTAGTCCTGAAGGCTCCGCTGCGCAAGCTTATAGGGAAGCGAAGCCGTGAGAACTCGATAAATTCTTCCGTATTCGTAATCCCCGGCGTGAGTTATTCCAGGGGCAGACGAACTTTCCGCCCTCATCGTGCAACATCACACCACCGGCGTCCGGAAGGTAGAGTCATGGCCGGCACCTGCGCAGTGAGTGTCGCCAGGTAATACGGGTGATCGTGGACGGCCGCTCGGTCAAAGACAAATACGAGGATGCCGAAGAGAACGAGCGCACCACGATCAATGCCTTCCACTATCCCGACTTCGCTGCGCTGAAGGCACACGTACTGGCCTTCGTAATGGCTTACAATCCCGCCAGACACCTCAAGGCCTTGCGATGGCGCTCTCACTTCAAGGGGATCTGATAGCCCGGATATGTAAGGATGCTTTCATCCAAGATCAGTTAACGGAGATAGGCATAACGCCTGAAGCGATAAGTCAGGCAATTTCAGAGACTTCGTGCGCTTGGGTCGCGGAGGTCAATGGTGTTCCAGTCGGTTTTTCGATGGTCGATATTGAAGATGGTTGCGTATTCGCGGTCTTCGTCTTGCCGGAATTCGAAGGGTACGGGTTGGGGCGCAATCTGATGCACAAAGCAGAGTCTTTTCTATTTCAACGCCATCAGAAGATATGGTTAGAAACCGCTGAAGCAAGCCGTGCGAGCGGATTCTATGGAAACCTTGGCTGGCAGCCCGTGAAGAACCTACCGGAAGGTGACATTCGTTTTGAGAAGCAACTGAAGTAAAGCGAGAATAAAGGTATCGAGACGGTTAGATGGGCGCCCGGCCAATTGCGCAAGGTGTGTTTGGCGGACGCTTACTCTTTACTTCTCCTTTAGGGGCGTTCGAAATCATTAAGCCACGTCAACGGGGAGAGATTTCCCGCTCTGCTCACAGTACGGTCATGCTAATGCGGAGATGGCAGCACGCCATAGTACATTTAAACTCCTAGCGACAAACAGGTGCCTCCCATAGAAGGCACCTGACGCTGGCTAGCTAAGCCACAGCAGCACGGCGCTTGATTAGTTGGTCGCGCCATATCCCCAGCGCCTCTAAATCTTGGCGCAATTCGGGCTCTTCTGGTATTACGACTGGCATCTCACTGGACTGGCTGTGCTCGTAACAGCTGTACTTGGTCATGAAATCATCGAGCAGCTTGCAGTCTTCGAGCAGAATGCCCTGAATATCTCGGAGGCGGCCATCGGTTTGGATGCCCCGCCTATGCCTCAGCACTACCTTGTTGAGTAAGTCTTCTTCGATAGTGCGCTCTAGAAGCTTCCGAAACTCGCTGCAAATGGTCTGTGCCAGCCGCTGATAAGCTTCCGCACCATCGGACTCTCCTGCTTTCTTGGCGACGGCCAAGCGATTGAGCAACAGATTATTGGCTTTCTTGGTGGTCGCATTCCACACCTCCTGATCAGCTGGATGACCCGCAGCCCCCCCATAAGATTCGATCCGCATTGCTCGATAATGCTGCTTTTTCCAATCATCGCCGACCTTCTTGGCCAGCTCGTCCAGAACGCCGTACAGGGAGAGTCTGTGGGTCAAGATTATCACCTGGCGCGTCTTAGCCAGAGCGATCAAGCGGCAAGCGACTGCCCATTCAAAATCATGATCCAGGGAGGAAATCGGGTCATCAAAGATGAACGGAGCTGAACCTGGTCTCTCACATACGTCAGCGATGAAAGCCGCCAACGAGATAATCCGCCGCTCCCCTTCACTCAAAATGCCGTTTGGCTGGGATTTCGCATCCTGGGCACCCTTCAGTCGAATTTGGTGAAGGACAACCGCGTTGCGGGTACGGGCCTTTACGAGTTCGACCTGGATACGATGAGCCCCAAGCGCTTTGAGCTCTTGGTTGAATCGAGCTACGTAAGCATCGGTGACTACTGCTAACGTCACCTCGGCTGCTTTCGTGGAGATCGGTCGAGAATTAGTCAGTGCCTTCCAGTCCTCATACTCTTTGATCTTCTTGAGCCGCTCCACCTCAGCTCGCACTGCGGCGGCCTGTTGGGTGATCCATTTGCGCGCTTCCAGCGCAAGTTTCTCCTTCGTGGCATGCGCACGATCAAACTGCACCGCGTCGGCCTCGTACTGGGAGGCAGTCTGCGCCAGCTCCTCACCATATTCAGCGAGCGCCGTGATGTTTGTAGCTTGGGGTGCAACAGGTAGTACGGGTGCAGCAGCTTCATTATTGAGGAGAGCTTCACGGGTCAGCGCAGCGCTCTTCCAGAAGCCTTTCAGAAACTCTGGCCACTCCTGTGCGCCCAGTCCAGCAGCTTCGCATTGGGTCGCGATTTCCTCATCGCCAGGGATTCTGGGAAGCGCCTCTAACGCTTGGGTGTAAAGCCCCTCTGCTTTCCTGGCGTCGGCTTCGAGTTTGCCCTGAACGTTCTTTTCAAAATCCTCAAGCCTGCGTTGAGCCTGCTCATCCAAGGTCTGTTGGCAGAGAGGGCAGCGCGCCTGGGCATGAGTGACTGGGAAAGGGTGCTGCGGATATGGGGTGGACGAAAAAGCCCGGGCAGCCTCCCACATGGCTCGCCAGGTGGGAATTCCGACTCCATCCAATTCTGCCATGTTGACTTTGGCACTCTCGACGGCAGCCTGTCGCTTTTGCGCTGCGGCTTGCCTGAGGTCGCGCAGGGACTGGAAACAGGAGCCTGCATAGGCTCGATCAGCATCGGTCAACGCTGCAATGATCTTTTGCAGCTCGGCTTTCGTCCGTCGCTTGTGCACGGCCAATGCAGCCGGATCCTCAGCCTTCAGCCGTTCTGTGAGCGCGAGGAGCTGCTTTTCCTCATCCGCCTTCCACACCAAGGCTTCGTCCAACACGGCCGCGACGGCTGTCCCAATACTCAGGTAGAGGCGTTTACTTGGAGTACCGTCGTAAATGGCGGGCAATTGCGGCAGCGAGGTGACTAACCTTGACTGCTCTGCGGTCAAGGCATCGCGAACCTGTTCGACAACGCCAGCGAGCTTTTCAAAAAGGCTTACGATGGGCGGAATGTAAGTCGCGGCACTCTCTGCGGTCAGATAATGGCTAGCCTCGTCGCTGTCGAAGATATCTATGTCGCGAAGTGCTTCAATCGTAGGATGACCGACATGCCATTCATGAACCGTTTCCTGACCATTAAGCTGGGAGGTAATGTGGCATTTGCTAGTTGCCGGAGCAGCTTTGAACACGTTGGTTTTCAGCTCGCTGGCTCGCGGCTTGCCCGAGAGCTTTTTCAGGATCCGGGTATAGCTGGACTTCCCTGATCCGTTGTGACCATAGATGACGGAGAGGTTCTCAGATCCGAATTCCAATGGCATGCGAGGTGCCAAACTCTCGATTCCAGAAATCTCGCTAATCTTTACTAGTCGAAGCTCACGGTGCTCAGCATTGCCCTGACTGAGCTCCGCAAAAGCCCTGTGTTTCGAGGCCTTGCGTCCATCTGGCGTCTTGATCAGGGCAACTAAAGCCGCAATATCAGCGCCATCCAGCTGCCCTTTTTTCAAGAGTCGATCCACGGCTTCTTGCAACCAATCGTTTTGCTTATGAAGCCATGAACGAATATCCACCTGCGCCTGCATGCTCATCCACTCCTGGACAGTTGGTCATAGCAAAACGCTAGCAAAGGACCATGGACCTAGCCAGGTTCCACCGGACCGGACTTGTGAATATTTGTGTGAGCGGCTGACGGTTTTTGTAGACACTCAAGTTCTAAGTCTGAGCCTCCAAAGATTCTCCGATCGCATAGAACTGTCCACCGGCAATTTAATGAAGGCAACGCAGCTCTGACGGCGCGCGCTCAAAATGCCAATGGCCATCCCTGAAGACCCGCGTATCTGCCCAGGCCTGTTCGACTTCACCGATGAACAGATCATAGGGTTCTTCATTGTGCGACTTCTGGGATTCACAGACGACAATGGCGGGTTCAGGTTTGAATGCGATGACGCCGAGATGGATCAGGTCGTGCCTTGGACGGGTCTGCTGGGCCTGATCGAGCCGTTCTACCCCAAGCCCGGCGGCGGCAGATGCTACCGTGCGCAACATTGCTCGGTTGTATGGTCGGTATTACTGCCACGACATTCAAGAAGTACCTCTGACATCCTGGGGCTTTTGCCTCTCGAATCGCTCATTCAAAGGGACGCTCAACTCTGCGCTGTTAGGCTAACCGGGGATCTCGATATACAATCTTTACAATCGACAAATATGCAATTTTCTTTAACGCTCGCATGCACCGCACTGGAACCACAGACAGGACAACTAAAAACGGATGTAATTGTTGGAGTCCCGACCTTAGAAACAAACGAGAAATATTCATCCACTTTCTTGTACGAACCTCCGTCCAGAGCTCGCAGAACCAGATCGAAGACCACTTTGTTAAGCTCGGACCTAGGATCACCCGTAAGATACCGTTTTGATGCCAGATCCCAAGCCTCGCCCTCTGCCTTAATACCGTACTCCTGCATTCTTCCAGGTATTATGTTTGACGCCTGAGTCTTGCTAATGTTGGCATCCAAATAATAGTCATTGGCTCTACGGACAGCCAAATACGCAAAATAACACACCACAGCCAAACTATGGCTGAGCAGAAGAGTGCCAATAACATCCCTACCCTTCTTTTCAGCGGTGAATGGCAGAGAATAACGATCACATTGATAGTGAATCTGCCGTATGGCCTGCTCAGTCAGGATGCTCGTTGCCACCGTATTCAGCTGATGCGCGTCAAAGTCTACTGGCGGGAGTGAGAGGTCTTTACCAATTCTCCTCTGCACATCCTCTATGGAAGACCTTCGCGCGTCACCAAGCGTGACGTTTATGATCCACCTCACGCCTATGACACTTGCCGATTCGACGTTTTTGGAGTCGAACGCTGTAATAGGTGACTCGGGGTCAACAGCGATCATGCGACGCCTATAAAGCAGAACCAGAATTTCATTTTCGAGGCTTTCAGACGGAGCAAACCAAACGTCTCTCCTGCGTTCAGCGACAGATTTGACGATTGAGAGATTGAGGTCCGCTTGCGCATTCACCAATGCCAAGAGATAGACTTTCTCTTGAATATCCAACTGCTCATACGGAATAGCATCGCCAACACGGGGTTGCCAGTATTGACAAATTTTTTCACGAAGTAATCTTTCTCTTTCCGCTTGCTCTTGTGCTTGAGCTATCACACACGGACCACACGTACAGTGCCTCTGCCTGCCTCGAGAACGGACCACGTAGTACTTGTGATCGCACTCCTTGCAAAAACCTACTGTATCTCCCGACGCAATATCACCTTTGCTCTTTCTCCGCTCATACATTTGCAGATCACAATGAGGACAAGAAACACCACTCAATTGCATCGGCGGAAACACTTTGATCAAGCTGTTTGGAGAGACCTCAATCTTATATTCAGCAACAAGGTCTGAATTTCGCTCACCAGCTACATATCGCCGATACAGCTCCTCAACCTGTTCATCGGAAAGATGAGAAATCTCAGACTGACGTTCCATTTTGACACTCTGTAAGCAAGCTAAAAGCTATGAAGCTTAGCTCATCCAAGCTCAGTGCAAAACCGTCCCGCCCCCTCTCAACCGAGCAGCACTGACACAGAGGGAGAAAGCTTATGGCGTTAACCGAGATACCTGCTCGACATGGATACCTGATCTGATCTTTCCACTTGAGTAGGAACAGCCTCAATCCCCGCATCGGTGGTCAATGGGAAGCGACCAGATAGCTGGTCCCACTGGGGAATTGTAAACGCCTGAGATCCCGCCCCATGCAGTGCAACTGTATGAATATCGAACCTTCTGCTGCTTCCCCAGCATAGGACATGCATAATGATGGCAAACAGCCTCTACCGTTTTGCAGCACCGCGTTGTGCCGCCCCGAAAGGATTCGAATGAACCATTCCGATTTATGCCTGAAACCGATACATGAACTACTCGCCGACGAAGATGGCAAGCCGACACAATTCTGGATTCCTGCATACCAGCGAGGTTACCGTTGGAAGCCTCTGCAGGTTACCCAGTTACTAGAAGACATCCGCGAGTTCAGCCAGCGCCGCAACCCCCAGCCGGAAGAGTTTTATTGCCTGCAACCATTGGTGATCAAAGCCACGGAGCAAGGCCCATTCGAGGTGGTCGATGGTCAGCAACGGTTGACCACGCTTCTATTGATTCTGCGTCACTTCAATGAGCGACTGGCGGAAAAATACCGGCAGAAGCTGTTCACCCTCGACTACGAAACACGGCCGTACCTTTCGGCGTTCCTTGATAAGCCCAATGAGACCGACGCAAACACGAACGTCGATTACTTCTACCTGTTCAATGCCATCAGCACCATTGAGGTGTGGTTCAGCACTCGTGGTCACGAAGTCGACGAGATCAAGTCTGCGCTGCTGAACAAAACCCGGGTCATTTGGTTTGAACTAGCTGCTCAGGACAATGCCGTAGATGCCTTCACTCGCTTGAACGTGGGCAAGATTGCCCTGACAGATGACGAACTGATCCGCGCCCTTTTTCTCAAGCGTGTTGATGATAACGATCCAGATGCCGCTGGCCGGCAAATGAGGATCGCTCACGAATGGGATCAGTTGGAAAAAACCTTACAGGCGGATGATTTCTGGTACTTCCTTAGTAACCAGCAGAGCCAATCTCAGAATCGCATCGGCCTACTTTTCGAACTGGTAGCCAAGTCGGATGGCTTTGGCGATGGTACGGACCATGACGAGCACAGCATCTTTCATGCCTACAGCAAGAGGCTAAAGATATCCGGTGCTACATCGAAAGAATGGCTGCGCATCAAGCAAACTTTCATGATGCTTGAGGAATGGTTTGAAGACCGCACGCTATACCACATTGTCGGGTTTCTGATTTATCAGGGTATGGACGTCGCGCGCATCTGCGAACTGTCACTACAGACCACAAAAAGCGCATTCGAACGTAAGCTGCGCAAAGCTGTGTTTGCTCGCACCATCGGTGACGAAGACCTCGACATCCTGACGCCCGGATCGCTGAACACATGTATCAGCGAACGTCTTGGAGAGCTGGAGTACGGCCGTCATTCGTCGAGTATTCGCTCGCTGCTATTGTTATTCAACGTGGCGACCCTGCTGGACAGCCCACGCTCCAACTTGCGCTTCCAGTTCGACAGTTTCAAAAATGGCGAGTGGGACATCGAGCACGTACGCTCGATTGCCTCTAGTCGCCCTATACGTCCGCATGACCAATTGAACTGGCTAAATCTGTGTGCTGGCTACTTGGAAGCCCAGAATATCAGTGACCAAGTGGCGCAGACGAAGCAACTGCTGAACAGCATTCATGCCTTTATCAAGCAATCTAAGAAAGCCCACTCGGACGAAGCATTCGAGGTGTTGTACAAAAAGCTGTTGGCCTTCTTCCAAGAAAACGACGAAGCGCCGACCGACCAGGGTATTTCCAACTTGGCCCTGCTGGATAAAGGCACGAACCGTAGTTACAAGAACGCTGTGTTCGCCGTCAAGCGCAAAGCTCTGCTGGCCCTAGATCAATCAGGGATTTTTGTACCGCTGTGCACCCGCAATGTGTTCCTTAAGTGCTACAGCCCACAAGCTGACAATGTGATGTTCTGGAGTAAGGAAGACCGCGAAGCTTACCAGGCAGAAATCACCCAAGTCCTCGTACGCTTCTTTAGTACCCCCAAGGAGATTACCCAATGAGCGACTCCAGCAGTCAGATCACCCTGAAACAGCTGCTGAGCCGCCATCAGCGCATTCAGATCCCGATGGTCCAACGCGATTATGCTCAGGGCCGCCCGACAGCCGAGGATGTACGTGAAGAGTTTCTAGGCACGCTGAAGCAGGCATTTGCTCTGGTACCGAATGACAACACCCTACCCCTGAACCTGGACTTCATCTATGGGAGCGTAGAGAAAGACGGAGAGTCGATCCGCTTCTTGCCACTTGATGGCCAGCAGCGGCTGACCACACTGTTTCTATTGCACTGGTATCTGGCTTGGCGAGACGGCAGTAAGGACGAGTTTTGCCAGGCATTTTGCGAAGGCGAAGACTCACGTTTCTCCTACAAAGTACGCCCGAGCAGCGCCGAGTTTTTCGATGCGTTAGTGAAATTCTGGCCTGCGCACGATGCCGCTGACGGATCTTCATTGTCCAGCCTGATCACCAATCAGGCCTGGTTTTTCCGATATTGGCGCATGGACCTGACGATCCAGTCTTGCCTGACCATGCTCGACGCTATCCACCAGCACTTTGCCAACGTCAGAGGAGCCTACACACGCTTGATGGACGTACAGCAACCGGTGATCACCTTTCAGTTGCTTGATCTAGACCATTTCGGGCTATCCGATGATCTGTACATCAAGATGAACGCTCGGGGCAAACCGCTGACGGCTTTCGAGACATTCAAAGCCCGCTACGAGCACGAGCTCAAGAGCCAATTCGCCGAAGAGACCAGGGACATCGGCGACCAAACATTCACGGTCGCCGATTACTTTGCACGACGTATGGATACCCGCTGGGCCGACTTCTTTTGGGCGTATCGCGACAAGGAAACCCACCTTTACGACGATGCAATGATGAACTTCTTCCACGCCGTGGCGTTTATCTGCCGCGACCCGGAACCGTCGAGCTACCTCGAGGTAATTAGTACCTTCAGAAGCAAGCCACTGAAGTCAGCTTACCCCCTATACCACAAGGCTGGATGGCTGGAGCGCGACTTCTCCGCCACTCTTATGTTGCTTCTCGACACATGGAGCGCTCAGGAGAATCAGTTCACGCCATTATTGCCAGAAAACCCGTACTTCAATGAAGAAGTCCTTTTCCAGCAGTTGGTTAGTGACCCGGCAGCTTTAGCCTATACCGACCTCGTTCAGCTTTTCGCCTACGTCACCTTTATTCGAGCGGCAGGTGACAAGCTCGAACCACAGGCTCTTCTGGAGTGGATGCGGGTAGTTTTCAATCTGTCGGTCAATACGAGCTACGACCGCCCAGCAGACATGCAACGTAGCCTTCTGGCAGTCCGGGCACTGCTGCCCCATGCCGACGATATCCTTGGCTACTTTGCGAACGCCGAAAAACCAACAACCGGTTTCTCCCTGCAACAAATCAGCGAAGAGCAGTTCAAGGCTGAACTCTTGCTTGCCCATAGGGGCTGGCGCAAGCCGATCGAATGTGCGGAAAAACATGGCTACTTTAAAGGCCAGATCGAATTCCTACTGGAGTTCAGTGGTGCGGTCGCCAAACGACGTAACACTGAGCGGGCGCAGTGGAAACCAAGCGAACATCTCGCGCTTCAACAAATTTTTTCGAGCTACCTGAGCAAAGCGGAAAAGATGTTCAGTGCGCGCGGTCTGAACAGTCTGCCGGACTACCGCTGGGAGCGTGCCCTACTCTCATTGGGCGATTACTTGCTACGCAGCGGCTATAACTACTCGTTCTTGGTCAATTCCACGTCGGAGCAAGCTAGTTGGAAGCGGCTGTTACGTGGTGGCGCTGAAGAAAATGCGCAGGAAGCACGCGCGCTTTTGCAGTTGCTATTGGAACAAATTGATCTTGACGCGCCTCTTGAAGACCAACTGGATGAGGTGATTGCCAGTGCCGAAGGCCTCGAGCCCTGGCGCCAGATCATGGTGAATACACCAGCTGTGTTCCAATATTGCGGTGAGCATGCATTGCGCTGGGAGGACGATTGCATCTATCTGCTCAAGAAAAGCCGCATGAGCGGGATGCATGCCGAGTTGTTTAGCTATCACCTGTCTGTTGAGCTTGATGCAGAGCAATTCAAAAAAGGGCTTTTGCCGCTGCGGCAAATTAATTACCAGCCTGTCAGTGGCTCAGAATTCGAGCCTACTGTGTGCCTTGCCCTCACATTTCGTAGCTGCGACCTCTACTTCTGGATCTATTCAGACTCTGGACACTTCACGATTCAAGCTATTAGAAAACAGCTCAAGCCAATACCTGATCTGGAAAAACTGCTATCCGACACCCTAAAGTTTGACGTGCGAAAGGAAGACCTCAAACTAAATGTTTCACGAGAGCGCATTCACATCATGTTGCGGGCCATGGCCCGGGCGATCAAGGCTTTGGAAGCCCAGGATGGATGATACTTTATGAGGTAATGTCTGTTAATAGGTAGGAACTGATACTTCCGACATAGCCCAATGTCCACGGATGGGCATCGGTTAAGCGTCCGCATCCTGCCGAGGGAGACAGGTAGCTATCGGCCGATTCTGTTGAAAAAGTCGATTTTTCAGGAAGCGCGGCGCTGAGCTTGGCCTCATCAAAGAACCTACTCACCACTGTTAAGTGGCTTTTCGGTACTTCATTGACCGTTGCTACAGTGTCAGTGGGTTAATTTGAGGGTTTTTGTTGATTGCGGGCGTACCTATCCCGTGGTTAGTGGTCCTTGAGATGTCAGTTTGGCCAGCCGTCGGAGGTTCTGTACTGCGGCGGCCAGCGTGAACTCATCGGTCGCACCACTCATGCCACGCAGTCGCAAGCGATCCAATTTCAGGATGCGCTTGAGGTGGGCAAACAACAATTAAGGTTATCGACTTATCGATCAATCACGAATTTGCCAGATTCGGGCTGGTCATTCAGTATGCGGGGGCACACTGAATACCAGCCACAGCCACCGGGGTCCGCGTCAGAAATCTCCATTCGCGATCGCTCGCACACTCCGTGCGAATGGGGGCAAAACTGGGGGCACAATTCTATTTTTTCAGGCTGTAACTACTGCCCTAGAGCCTAGTCAAAATGTTTTTTGGGGACCCCGATAGCCTGTAATAGAATTCCACTAAATTCCATAAACCCGTTTTATAACAATAATTTATTGGTTATTTCAGTCCATCGTCGTCTGTCTAAATCCAACGATTGCGCAGTCAGTAGGCAAAGGCTGGGTGTTCGTCTCTCCGGTCTATCCGGGACGTCCCATAAACCCGACCTCTATGCTCAAGTCTTTTCAGCGCATCTGGCCGGAGTACAACATGACGGCCCATGGCTTTCGTGCCCTACAGGACCATTGCACACGAGCATTGGGGTATAGATCCTATCGTGCTTGAACTGTCTTTATCCCACCGAATGCCGGCTGCGCTCGGAGCAGTGTACGCACGGGCTCAATTGCTCTTGACGGTGTACTTGTTTATTACGGGGTTCAAACACGAAAAGAAGAACGGTGGATACCGGCTATACCCACCACCAGCCCCCACACGTCAGGGCAATGACCGCGCCTACTCCCAGCAGCCACCAGAACAGGGTGCGCTTACGCACTTGTGCACCCGCAGGTACGCATTCAGGAGGGCCCTCAGGGAGCGGTTCAATTGGCACAATCACCACGGGCAAGTTGTCTCGGTTGAAGGGCTCTATACCGGCAAGCCCCATGCAGCGAAAGCCAACGTGGAGGGAATCGTAATCAGCAGGTCGAAGCAGGCTCTGACAGCCCGTGAGGGTGAAGAAAAACAAAAGAAGGCAGGCCTGGTTTTAACATGGCGTCCGTGCGTCCTTGCGGTAAAAACAGGCATTATGCCGGCGATTGATCCCATGCCCAATTCGCAGCTCCCCCAGGTCAAAGCGTTTTTGCAGAGCAAAGGGGGCTCCTTTGGCGACCCGATAGCCTCTAAGCGTCGAAAGTCCGGCATGCGTGCGGCGTTATGCCGGTAACCCACGCTTGAATCCAGACCTGCACAGGCCTACCCTGCACGCGTCGAACAATCACCCAACACGTCAAGGAAGACTTCAAATGTGGGATGGCAGCGTTACTTTTGGCGACTCATGGGCCGGTTACATTGGCCGTGCGGATCAAAACACTGCTCACTCCCATGTCGCCATCCAACTGTGCATCGGCGTAGGCCAACCCGCCACCCTGGAGCTGCCGGGAAAGGTGATCCGTGCGGCAGGCGTGATCATCGGTCCCAACGTCGAACACCGTGCCGTGGCCGAAAGTCATCCGGTGGCATTTTTGTATGTCAGCCCGGACACGGCGTTGGGCCGTGCGCTCAATGCGTTGCTGCAAGACGATGGCATCGCCCTGGCCAGTGACGAACTGCTGGAGTGTTTTCGCCGTAGCACGTCCCTGTCGCACTTTGTCGACGCCCTCTCGCGGCTGCTGGCAATTACCCCGCCGATCGACCACAGGCTCTACAAAGCGCTGAATATTTTGCGCCTTGACCGCGACGGCCCTGGTTGCGTCAGTCGCGCAGCCCAAGCGGTGGGGTTGTCCAGCCCGCGCTTGCGCTGCGTCGCCACCCACCAGATGGGTGTTTCCCTCTCCCAATGGATCATCTGGAACAAATTGGAGCGCGCCTCCAAATCCCTCGCCTGTGGGTCGACGTTGTCGGACGCCGCTGCCGACGGCGGCTTCTCCGACCAGGCGCATCTGGCTCGCATGATGCGCCGCATGATTGGCATGACGCCGCGCACCGCCGCCGAGGTTTTGCGTAAGACAAGCGTTTCGTTCAAGACGCGCTGATATCAAAACGCCAATATCAATCGCATCTTATTCGCGACCACGTTAAGCGCTGAGCACCGGCTCCCAGAGCACCTCAGCGCCACCGAAAGTGAATAGAAGAGTGTTCGCCCGGGGCACCTGTGCCTGCGATTCGGCGAAACGCACCATGAATTCTTTCGATGAATCCGCAGGATGCGCCCTACATGTCAGCACAGCAAAAATTAACCGTCCTTCTCACTGGAGGCTCAGGGGTGCTCGGTGAGTCACTGATCGACTGCCTGGCAGAGGACTTTCACTTGGTCTGCCTGGCGCGCAAAAGCCGTATCCGCGATCCCCGAGTGGAAGTGCTCAAGGGTGATATTTGCAGCGCTGACCTGGGCCTGGCCAGCGACGTTTATGCGGCGCTGGTTTAGCGTGTCGACTGGGTGATCCACGCCGCGGCGGTGACGCGACTGGACGGTGATATCGACCAGATTTTTTCGGTTAACTACCTCGGCACCGAAAACGTCGTGGCCTTTGTGCAGCACGCCAAGGTGCCGCTGTATCACATCAGCACCGCCTTTACTCACCCCTGCGACTATTACGAAGGCGTACAAGCAGAAACGCCTTACGAAGTCGCCAAGCGCCAGGCCGAAACCCTGGTGCGCTCGGCCGGCATCGACGTGTCGATCTTTCGTCCGTCCATCATTATTGGCGACGCCAGCACCGGGCATATGCCCAACTTCCAGGGTTTCCATATGACCATGGGGCTGATGATGTCTGGCGTGCTGCCCATCGTGCCCTGCCCGCCTGCTGGCTATGTCGACCTGATCGCCCGTGACGTCGCGGCGCGAGCGATCGCCAACGCGCTGCACCAGCGTTTGATCGGCGACGATTATTTTCTCACCAGCGGCCCGCAGGCCCTGGATCTGACGGGTCTGCTGGACCTGATGTGCCAGTCCATGGACACCCAGAAACAACCCTTCACACGGCCACGCTGCATGGCGCCGGACATTTATGAACGGTTGATCCGCCCGGTATTTCTACCGGCGCTGAGCGGCAATATCCAGGCCGCCCTGACCCGTGCCACCCAGTTGTGCCGCTATGCCTGCCTGCGCACGCCACTGCCCACTTCATTGCCGCAGTTACTCGGCGAGCCGGCATTCAGCCAACGCGATGTCAGCCGTGAGTTGCTGCTCTCGCTCAACCACCTGGCGCCCAAGCTGGGGGCTCTGACGCGCATGCTCAAGCAGCCGGTGACAACGCCCACAGAAGCGAGCGTGGCATGAACCACACTGTTATCGAACCTACTCTCGACGCCGCACAGGTCGACCAATACCTGCGCCAGCACGTCAACTCAGGCTACGCACGCCTCGCGTCGCTGATGAACCTGCCAATCGAGCAGTCCAGCCGTGGCGTCTACATCTACGACGAGCAAGGCCGCCAATACCTGGATGCAGGCGGCTATGGCGTGTTTTTCCTCGGGCACGGCCACCCGGTCGTCGTGGAAGCGGTTACTCGGCAACTGCAGCAAAACGCTTTGGCCAGCAAGTTGTTGCTCAACCCACAACAGGCCTTTGCTGCCCACGCTCTGGCGGCACTGTGCCCGGGTGACCTGGACTATGTGTTCTTTTGCAACTCGGGCGCCGAGGCCACCGAAGCCGGCTTGAAACTCGCCCGCCTCAACGGTTGCCGCCGCACGCTGTCGACGCTCGGAGGCTTCCACGGCAAGACCCTCGGCGCCCTCGCGGTCACTGGCCGCGAGAGCTACCGAGAGCCTTTCAGCGGGTTGCTCAGCAACAGCGAGTTCGTGCCGTTTGGCGACAGCGTCGCGCTGGAGCAGCAACTGCGCGCATCGCCGGATAAGGCCTGTGTGATCCTCGAACCGATCCAGGCCGAAGCGGGGGTGATCCTGCCGCCATCCGGCTACCTCAGGCGCGTGCGCCAACTGTGCGATCAATATGGCGCCGTGCTGATTATCGACGAAATCCAGTCTGGCCTGGGTCGCACCGGCTATTGGTGGGGCTGCGATCAGGAACAGGTGGTGCCCGACATCATGCTGGTGGGTAAAAGCCTGTCCGGCGGCTGCGTACCGGTGAGCGCCATGGTGGCCCGCGCCGAGATCTATGCGCCGTTCAATCGCAACCCTACGGTCCATACCTCGACCTTCGGCGCCAACCCGCTGGCCATGGCGGCTGTGCAGGCCACGCTGCAAGTGATGGTGCAAGAAGACCTGGTCACGCGTGCCCGCCTGCTCGGCCAGGACCTGCACGCCCGCTTCAGCGCGCTGTTGCAGCAACAGGGCTTGGCCGAACGCGTGCAACTGCGCAGCGCGGGCTTGCTGCTGGGCTTTGAATTCGCCGAGGCCTCAATCGCCGCCAACATGGTCATGGCGCTGATCGAGCAACGCATCATTGTGTGCCACTCGCTCAATGACCACCGGGTGCTAAGGCTCACGCCGTCGCCACTGCTGACGGCCCAGGATTGCAACTGGCTGATCGAAGGCTTCGCCCAGGCGCTGACCACTTCGATGCCATCCCTTTAAATGGAGTTTTCCCCCATGCAAGAAGTCAACGTGCAGGCCCATATCCCCCATGCCTGCGCTGATGAAGTATTTGCGGTGATCAGCGATTTCAGCAACTACGTCGAGCTCTGCGAATCGGTGCGCAATATCAGCATCAACAAGGTCAGCGACCAGGTGTCGTTCACGTCCTGGGAGGTCAACTTCCACAGCGGCATTCTCAAGTGGCAGGAGCGTGACACCTTCAATGCCGACACCCGAGAGATTCATTTCGAGCAGATGGCCGGCGACGTCGATCACTTCTCCGGCACCTGGCACGTCTTGCCGGATGGCAAAGACGCGATCATCACCTTCAAATCACGCTTCGACCTGGGCCTGCCGATGCTCGCGGACATGCTCGACCCTGTGGCTAAACAAGCTATCCGGGACAACATCCACTCGATCATCACCGGCCTGTTTCCGGCGAGCTACTTGAAGGCCTGAACCATGTCACTGTCGTTACTCAATCGCTCACGCGATTTGCTTGAACGCTACGCCCCGGGTTTTGACGAGCGTTTGGCGGCCATTCCGAGTGCCCAGCGCGAAGCGCCACAGAGCGAGGTCATCGCCCTGTTCAAGCAACATGGCCCGGTAGGTCTGCTGGTCAACCGTGAAGCCGGCGGGCTGGGCGCGAACATCCTTGACGCAGTGCATGTGCAGATCGCCCTGGGCGCCCGCTCGCCCTCGCTGGCGGTGGCCAGCACCATGCACCAGTTTTCCGTGGCGAGCCTATTGGCACTCACGCAAAACGGCGGCGGCGCCGAAGGCCTGTTGCTGGCCGCCGTCGCGCAAAACCGCTTGCTGCTGTCTTCGGGGTTTGCCGAGGGCACCTCCGGAGCGGGGATTCTCGACTCGGCCATGCAGGCAGTGCACACCCCAGACGGGGTGTTACTCAGCGGCAGCAAGAAGCCCTGCTGCCTTGGGCAGTCGATGGACTTGCTCACCGCCAGCTATATCCGCCAAACCCCTGGTGGCGAAGAGCTGATGGTCGCATTGATTCCGGCCACTGCAGCGGGCATCAGCCGTAATCCTTTCTGGCAGAACAGCGCCCTGGCCGGCGCAGAAAGCATCGAAGTACGCCTCAACGAAGTGCTGGTGCCCGAGCGCATGGTGTTTTCCGCCGGTTACACGCACCAACTGGGAGACGTGCAAACCGTGGGTTTCATCTGGTTCGAACTGTTGATCTGCGCATCTTATGTGGGTGCCTGCGCCAGCCTGATCGAGTCGGTCACAGACGCCACTCGCTGGACCGCGCATCACCGCGTGGACCTGGCAGCCGACCTGCAATTGGCGATCAGTGCCCTGGAAGGCGCGGTCCTGGATATCGAGCGTAACCCACAGGACTTGCCTAACGTGTTGGCCCGTCTGCTGCTGGTGCGTTATGGCATCGAGCAACGGCTTGCCCAGCTCTCCGACCAGGCCCACGCCATGTTGGGCGGGATGGCGTTCATCACCAGCAACCTGAGTTCCAACGGACTGATGGCCTGCCGCGGCTTGCAATTTCATCCACCGGCCAGGATCTCGATGGCGACCAACCTTGACACCTACCTGTCCGCATCAACCTTCAGCATGACCGGAGCGCACTCATGAACCTGCTCGGAAAAACCATTGTTATCACCGGTACCGCGCGCGGCCTGGGTTTCGCCGCGGCCAGCAAGCTCAAGCGACTGGGCGCCACCGTGATTGGCCTCGATATCCTCGTACCGCAAGACAGCGGCCTACTGGACGCGTTTTATCAAGTCGACCTGTGTGACCGCCACGCCGTGGCCAACGTGATCAGCGCTATCAGCACCGATTTCGGCGACATCGACATTCTGGTCAATAACGCCGGCACCCTGACACTGGAACGCGGCGAAACCGGGGTCACCGATGAGGTGACCCGCGCAGTGGACGTCAACCTGTTCGCGCCTTGGCAACTGACTTCGGGGTTCCTGCCGGGGCTACTGCGAAAGCGCGGCAAAGTGGTCAACGTGTCCTCATTGTTCGCGCTGGTGAATGCGCCCTACGTGGCCGCCTATGCTGCGAGCAAACGGGCGCTGAGCGCTTATTCGGATGTGCTGCGCATGCAGTATCGCGGGAAGCTTGACGTGGTCACGGTGTACCCGGGGTTCATCGACACGGCGATCCACTTGCCCGCGCAGCGTGTGGGCCTGTCGGTCAAACGCCTGGTGACCTTCAAGTGGGGTGACAAGACCCTGCTGTCCCTGGAAGAAAAACTGGATGCCGCCGCGAACGGCCTGGTGCGCGCCTGCCAGAAAAATGGCCTGCGCAACCGGGGGCTGACGTTCATGGGCACGCTGGCCATGTACACCGCGCGCAGCGTGCCGAGCGTGGTCGATGCCTTTATCGCCATGCGCCTGCGTACGCTCACGCGTGGCGGTCATCTGGTGCTCAACCCTGAACTGATCGAGTAAGCCCTCGCCAATGGCCAGCCATCTACACCCCAAGCCCCAGGTCCGTCTCGACCGTGCCTTGTTCAAGGCCCGATCGAGGGAATCCTTGCTGATCATCGCCTACGCCTTGAGCCTGTACCTGCTGCCACTCGCGCTGTTTGTGTGGGTGGCCAACACAGCCTCCACCCTGTGGACGCTGGTGTGTTTGCCATTGGTGGTATTGGCGGGATATGGGTTATTTCTGCAAGCGATCCTTGGGCATGAAGGCTTCCACGTCAACCTGAGCGCGAACCCCATGCGCAGTTGCTACCTGGGCATTGCTACCAGTTCGCTGCTGCCGGGGTTCTGTGTGACCGGTTACTTCGTCGACCATTGGCAACACCACCGGTACAGCAACAGCGCGAAAGACCCGGACTACCAGCTCTTTTCGCGTTATCACACACTGGCGAGCCGCATCACCCTGTCGCGCTTGATTGCCACCCTGCGTTATCTGCAGACCACCTGGCGCCTGGCGTTCGGGCCATTGGTCAATCCTTCGGCGCTGCCGTTGAGTTCGGCGCAAGTGCAATGGCTGGCCCGCTGCAATATCGCCTGCCAGGTTGTATGGCTCAGCCTGTATGGGCTGGCTATCTGGCTAGTCGACGGCCTGTTGTTGGGGTTTTCCTTGAGCCTGGCGGTGGCGTTCCTGCTGTCGGCGGTCAACGCTTATCAGGAACATGCTTTCGACACAGGCCATCTGTTGCCGCCAGCGCGTTCACGCACTTCGCGCCTCAACACCTGGCTGCACGCGGGCTCGAACTTTCACCTGGAACATCATTTTTACCCCGCGGTGCCTTGCTGGCGACTGCCCAAGGTACACCGTCAACTGCTGGAAGCGGGATGGTACGAAAGCCGGCAATACCTGCTGGAAAAGCACTTTGTGCACTCCTTCCGGTACGCCACCGGTCGCCATCCTTATCGTACAAACACGGTAAACGACACACACCCTTAATTTCCGATGGATTTTGGGCCTGACCCTTCAGGCCGCAGGAGCACGCATGCCTTTTGATATCGACAGCCACATTGAAACCGAGCGCGAACAGCTGTTCAGTCACCCACTGTTCGGCAGTATCCGCAGCGTAGAAGATGTACGCACCCTGATGGAGTTTCACGTGTTCGCCGTCTGGGACTTCATGACCTTGCTCAAGCGTATCCAGCGCGACCTCACGTGCGTGGAGTTGCCCTGGGTACCGCCGGTACACATCACCGCCGCGCGCCTGATCAACGAAATCGTGGTGGGTGAAGAGACCGACGAGCACCCCGAGGGCGGTTTTATCAGCCACCTGGACCTGTACCTCGCCGCCATGGATGAAATCGGCGCCGACAGCAGCGTATTCCGCTGCTTCCTGGCCGCCATCCAGGCCAAGGTGCCTCTGGCTAAGGCGCTCAACGACGCGCAGATTCCGACGGCCGCCAAAGTGTTCATGTGCCAGACCCTCGATGTTGCACAACACGGCAGCACCGAAGCGGTCCTGGCGTACTTCTTCTTCGGGCGTGAAGACATTATCCCCGACATGTTTGGTCGCCTGCTGTCGCAATGGTCGGTCAGTGAACGCGATGTACCGATGCTCACGTATTACTTGAAGCGCCACATCGAGATGGATGGTGACGATCACGGCCCGGCGGCCAAACGCATCATCGCCGAAATCGTCACCAGCCCCGCGCAACACCTGCACATGGTCGAGAGTGCGAAAACCGCAATCAACTCACGGATTGACCTGTGGAATGGCGTGCATCAGTTCCTGCTGGACAAGGCTCAGCCGACGGTGAGCCGTCCTGCGCGGGAGGTCCACACCGTTTCTGAGCCTGCTTGACCTCAACGCGCATCGACAGGGAGTACCACATGACCAAAGGCAAGTTGATAAAACTGACGCTGTGCGGCGTCGTGGTCGGCGGGTTGCTGATACTGGGCTGGCAGCGCTGGCAGTATTCCAGCACCTACGTGAGTACCGACAACGCCGAGCTCGACGGGGTGATCATCCCGGTACGAGCCAAGCTTTCGGGCGTGGTGATCAGTGTGCCGGTGGTGGACAACGTCAGGGTACAAAGCGGCGACCTGCTGTTTCAGATCCGCGACAGCGAGTACCGCTATCAGTTGCAGCAGCGCGAAGCACAGTGGCAAGCATTGCTCGCCGCCGCCGGGCGCGCAGGCGTGCCCGGCGCGCTGGACAGTCAGGTGCTCGGCGCGGTGGCCATGCGCGAGGCCGCGCAGGCGGCCCTGGCTCAAGCAAGCGCCAACCTTGAGCAAGCGCGCAACGACTACCAGCGTGCCCGTCGCCTCGGCGCCCAAGGCGTGCTGAGCACCCAGGACCTGGAAGTGGCCAAGGCGCGTTTCGACGCCCTCAGCCACGCCCAGGGAGTGGCGCGCAGCAACGCCCAGGCCGCCGCTCAAAGTACCTTGGCCAACAAAGCCGAACTCAAGGTGCAGGACTATCGGATCGCGGCCGCGCAAGCTGAGCTGGAACAATCCAGGATCCAGCTCAACGACACCCGCCAGACCGCGCCGATGCGCAGCATTGTCTCGAAAAAAGAGGTGGAACCCGGCCAGTTTGTGGTCGCTGGCCAAAAGCTCATGAGCCTGATCGCCACCGACGCACTGTGGATTACCGCCAACTTCAAGGAGACCCAGGTGGGCCGCGTGCGCGTGGGCCAGACTGCCCGTGTCACCGTGGACGCCTTCCCCGGGCACGCCTTCGACGGCGTCGTCGAAAGCCTGGCACCGGCCACCGGAGCCAAGTTCTCATTGTTGCCCCAGGAGAATGCCACGGGCAACTTCACCAAGGTGGTGCAGCGCGTGCAGGTGCGCATCGCGCTCCACGATGTGCCGGATGACTACAAGCCGCTGTTGAGCCCGGGCATGAGCGCGTTTGTCGAAGTGGCCGCACCTGACGACGCCGGCCACACGCTATGAAGTCGCCTTATCTGATTGCGCTGACCGTCACGCTGGTGTCGATGATGGAGCTGCTCGATGTCACCATCGTCAACGTAGCGATTCCCAGCCTGATGGGCACCTACGGGGCGTCGGTGGATGAAATCTCCTGGGTCTCCACCGGTTATGTGGTGGCCAACGTGGTGATTCTGCCGGTCAGTGGCTGGCTGTCGGCGTGGTTCGGCCGGCGGACTTATTACCTGGTCTCTACCGCGCTGTTCGTGCTGGCATCGTTGGGTTGCGCGATGTCTGCCGAACTTTGGCAACTGGTCGCGTTCCGGGTGCTGCAAGGCCTGGCGGGCGGCGGGTTGCTGGGGATTTCCCAGGCAATCATCTACGACGTGTTCCCCAAGGAAAAGGTCAGCAGCGGCATGGCGCTTTACGGCGTGGGCGTGATGATGGGGCCCACCTTGGGTCCGACCGTCGGCGGCTACCTGATCGACACGTTGTCGTGGCATTGGATCTTCCTGATCAACTTGCCGATCGGTGCCGTGGCCTTGTTGTTGTGCTGGCTGTGCATCAACGACTCGCCCAACGAACAAAAACCTTCCAGTGTCGACTACAGCGGCTTTTGTTTGCTGGCGCTGGGCGTGGGCAGCCTGCAGATCCTGCTGGAGCGCGGCGAGCACTGGGACTGGATGGCGTCCAACTGGACCGTGGCCTGCCTGTTGCTCAGCAGCTTCAGCCTGGTGGGTTTCTTCTGGTGGGAGCGGCGTGTGGCCAACCCGATCGTCAACGTCGCGCTGTTCCAGAACCGCGAGTTCCTGATGGGGTGCATCTGCGCGTTCTGCGTGGGCTTCGGGCTGTACAGCACGTTGTTCATGGTGCCGCTGTTCTTGCAGACCCTGCTGGCGCAGAGCGCTTACCAGAGCGGGTTGGTGATTTTCCCAGGGGCGGTGGCCAGCGCCATCAGCACCTTGGTGATCGGCAAGCTGTCCCAGGAAAACAAGATCGACGAGCGTGTGTTCGTCACCCTGGGCATTGTCATGTACTGCTATGCGATGTTCCTGCACACCCAGTTCACTCTCGACAGTAACCCCGACTCGCTGTACTGGCCCTTGGTGATCCGCGGCCTGGGGCTGGGCATGATCTTCGTGCCGCTGACCAACCTGGCGATGCGTCGCCTGCCGCTGACATTAATCTCCGGCGCCTCAGGCGTACTCAACCTGATGCGCCAGTTGGGGGGCAGCGTGGGCATCGCCATCGCAGCCACCTTGCTCACACGGTTCTCCTGGGAACGCTATCGCCTGCTCTCCGAGCATGTCACCGAATCGAGCCTGGTGGCCAGTGGTTGGGGAGGTGTGGAAACCGACCCGTTGTTTCTTTCCCTGGGCTTGGCGAGCCATCAACAAGCCCTGGCCCTGATGCCTTACCTGCAAGCGCGCGAACAAGGGCAAATGCTGGCGTTCAGCATGCTGTTCGGCACCTTGGGAGCGGTGATGGCCATCGGGATTCCCATGGTGCTGATGATGCGCAGAAGCCACATCAGTCGATAAATCTTTCAGTGGAGCACACCCCTTGCGTATTCCAGGCCTGCATCTGAACACCACCCCGCTGCTCATGCCGCTGTATTGGCTGGCACTCGCCTGCGCGCCCACTCAGGTGTTGGCAGATGACTTGTACCAGCTGTACCAGAAGGCGTTGACCCACGACATGCAGTTCGCCGCCGCCCAGGCCCAGCAATTGGCCACGGCAGAAAAGGAACCGCAAAGCCGTGCCAACCTGCTGCCGGACCTGTCTGTCACCGGCGGCGCGGCCTGGGTCGATGCCGAGGATTCCTCCGACTATCATCGCAATCGCAATAACACCAACGCCTACGCCGTGGTCCTCACACAGCCGCTGCTGCGTTGGCAGAATGTGATCGCACACGACCAAAGCAAACTGTTGATCAGCGCCAGTGAACTGCACACCGAACAGGCGCGCCAAGCGCTGATGCTGCGCGTCGCCCGCGCTTATTTCGACGTACTGCTCAATCAGGAACTGTTGAACACCCGCACGCAACAGCTACAAACCTTGCGCGAGAGCCAGACGCGCAGCCAGCGACTGCTGGCCGACGGCGCCACCACCGCTAATGCGCTCGCCCAGGTGCAGGCCAAGTACGACCAGGCATTCGCCGAACAGGTGGCCGCCCGTGGCGCACTGGACATTGCCAACGAAACGCTCACCCAATTAACTGCCGCACAGGCAGGCCCGTGGTCAGGCAAAGAGCCGCAGTTCAGTGCCCCGGTGCCCGCTGCCATCGATGATTGGGCCACGACCGCGCAACAAGGCAACCTTGCCGTACAGGCGGCGCAGATTGCCCAGCGCCTGGCCGAAATGGACATCGACAAGGAACGGGCCGGCCATTTGCCGACCCTGGATCTGATCGCCGCCCATGGCCGCTTCGCCTCTGTCGGCGGTGATGTCTACGATGTGACGTTGCCGGAAAACCGCTATAACCAGACCGTGGTCGGGGTCAAACTGAGCGTTCCTCTCTACAGCGGTGGCCGCACCAGCAGTCGCGTGCGCGAAGCCCATGCACTGCAAAGCAAGGCGGCGGACGAAGTCGAAGATGCACGTCGCAACGCCGGGCTGAAGGCGCGCCAGGCTTACCTGCAAGTCACCAACGGCATGAGCCAATACCAGGCACTCAAGCAGGCCTTGAACTCTAGCCAGATCAACCTTGCCGCCGTGACCCACGGGTTCGAAGCCGGTTCCCGCATCAACACCGACGTGCTGGATGCCCAACAAAAAGTCACCGATACCCAGCAACGCCTGGCCCAACAACGTTATGCGATCCTGATGGCCCAGTTGCACCTGTTGGCATCCACCGGCAACCTGAGCGACGCGCGCCTGCGGGATATCAGTCATACGCTGAACTGACGCACTGATCAGTAGTGCGCTGACATTCGCTCAACGTGAGGGCTGATTTGGATTAAGCTTGGGCATCTCAAAAATGGAACACTGCCCATGTTCGACCTCAACGAACTCTTCCTCTACGCCAAGGTGGTCGAGCACGGCGGGTTTGCGGCGGCGGGTCGAGCGTTGAACCTGCCCAAATCGACCTTGAGCCGCAGGGTCAGCCAGCTTGAAGCCAGGCTGGGGGCACGGCTGATACAGCGTTCGACGCGCCAATTCCAGGTGACCGATATCGGCCATGCCTATTACCGCCATTGCGTGGCGATGATTGCCGAAGCCGAGTCAGCAGAAGATGTGATTGCCTTCAACAAATCAGAGCCGCGGGGCGTGATCCGCTTGAGCTGCACCACCGCATTGCTCAACTACTGGGTGGCGCCGATGCTCGCCCAATTCATGGCGCAATGCGCCAGCGTCGAACTGAACGTGAAGAGCTTCAACCGCAAGGTCGACATCATCAGCGAAGGCTATGACATGGCCTTGAACCTGTGTTTCCCACCGCTGGAAAGCAGTGAGCTGGTCATGAAGGTACTGGCTAAAAGTCCTCAGGTACTGGTGGCGAGCGCGACTTTTTTGCAGGACGCGCCCCTGCCCTCGCTACCGGCTGACCTTGCCGGGCTGGCGACTATCCATTGGGGCAACCCGTTGCTTCAATACCTGTGGGACCTGACCGGGCCGGACGGCGCGACGGCCCAGGTCCCGCACACGCCGCGCCTGGTCAGTGATGACATGTCGACCCTGAAAAATGCAGCACTGGCGGGCGTGGGCATCGCCAACCTGCCCCAAGTCGTCGTGAAAGACGAGTTGGCCGATGGCCGCCTGATTGCCGTATTGCCTGAATGGCAACCCGCTGAAGGCGTGATCACCGCCGTGTTCCCCTCCAGGCGCGGGCTGATGCCGTCGGTGCGGTCCTTGATCGACTTTCTGGGCGATGCGTTCGAGGCGCCGTGATCTTAACTAGCCGCCGTTGCATGAACCAAAGCTAGGCCGGCTACATCATAGACCACACTGTCATATTCAAATGCCAGGTAAAATTGAGCCTGGATGGTATCTTTGTCACCGTCCTTGAATCTTTTTATATTCAATTTCCCACTGTCCGCCTTGATGAGCGACGGTAAAGCAAAAGTAGCATTAACACCTGCCTCATCCCTGCTTACGTCATGCTCGCCATCTTTTATAGGTGGCGGCATCTTGAAGGTGAGCAGCTCAAATCGCCCCGTCTCCTCTTCATTAAGGCTCCCACGAAGAATAAGAACGCCATCGTCCGACTCATAATAGCGGAACTCTAATGCCCTCCAAAATTCCTCTACCATAGGAAAGGGAGGAGCAAACATGAAGTTAAAATAATCAGCGCCGACCTTTGAATTCTTCGCTGCGCCAGAAGACTCGCTGGGTTTAGTGTTATTCATGGCTCAATTCCTTGAACTGATTGATTAATCTACGCTCGGCATTTCGAGAGCCCTCCGGGCATGAATATCAGCCTACGCAAACGCCATTAATCAACCTACTGTCAGACTTCTCAGTTGACATCTGTGCCATGTGATGCGCATTAGCTTCTGGCCGAATCAGCGACACCACTGCCCATCGATACCTACTCGGGCTGCATCCATGCATTCGCTGCAACAGTCTTTTGTCATCAATCACATTGATAGCTCCCTAACAAAAGCCCCATGCTAGAGGGCTGACTCCGCGCTTATATCATTCCGAATGATAGTTACCTTTGCTTCATTCGATTCGTGACCTAGCACCTCCCCGCGCATGATCCGCCCATCTCAAATACATTGGCGGATGCACCTCATGGAACAGTCACTCAAACTTTTGCGCTTCCCCTTGGCGATCTTGGCCGTGGTGGTGATGAGCGCGTGCGGCAAGTCTCCCGAACAAGCGGCCGCCATGCCCCCAGCCAAGGTCAGCGTGGCCAAGGTGCTGGAACAGCCGGTCAACGAGTGGGACGAGTTCACCGGGCGCCTTGAAGCGCCGGAAACCGTGCAGATTCGTCCGCGGGTGTCCGGCCAGATTGACCAAGTCGCTTTTACTGAAGGCGCTTTGGTCAAGAAAGGCGACCTGCTGTTCCAGATCGACCCGCGCCCGTTCCAGGCCGAAGTGCGCCGCCTGGAGGCTCAACTGGCTCAGACCAAAGCCGCCGCCACCCGCAGCGAAAACGAAGCGCAACGTGGCGAACGCCTGCGTCAGAGCAACGCGATCTCCGCTGAACTGGCCGACTCGCGCACCACCGCCGCCCAGGAAGCCCGCGCCGCCATGGCCGGGATCCAGGCGCAGTTGGACCTGGCACGACTGAACTTGAGCTTTACCCGTGTCACTTCGCCTATCAGTGGCCGCGTCAGCCGTGCCGAAATCACCGCCGGCAACCTGGTGACCGCCGATACCACCGCGCTGACCAGCGTGGTCTCCACCGACAAGGTTTACGCCTACTTCGACGCCGATGAGCGTGTATTCCTCAAGTACACCGAACTGGCCCGTGAAGGCCGGCGTGGCGCCACCACCCCGGTGTATCTGGGCCTGTCCAACGAAACCGGCAACCCGCACCTGGGCCAGATGAACTTCGTCGACAACCAGGTCAACCCGGCCACCGGCACCATCCGTGGCCGCGCGGTGTTCGACAACAGCAAGGGCGAATACACCCCTGGCCTGTATGCGCGTTTGAAGCTGGTCGGCAGCGGTACCTATTCGGCGGTATTGATTAACGACGAAGCCGTCGGTACTGACCTGGGCAAAAAATTCGTGCTGGTGATGGACGGCGACAAGCCGGCTTATCGCGCGGTGGAACTGGGGCCGAAAATCGAAGGCTTGCGCATCGTGCGCAGCGGCCTGACCAAGGATGACACCGTGATCGTCAAGGGCCTGCAACGCGTGCGCCCTGGCTCGCCGGTCGCACCGGAAACCATTCCGATGGCCAGCAAGGAAACCCTCGCCGCCTTGGCCCAACAACGACAAGCGCTTGAAGCCAGCAACCTGGAGCAAGTGGCGCCGGAAAAACCCGCGCCCAAGCTCGCCAGCGTCGCGACTCCACGCGGTTAAGGGATACGACTCAAGATGAATTTTTCCAAGTTCTTCATTTCACGGCCGATCTTCGCAGCGGTGCTGTCGCTGTTGATCCTGATTGCCGGTGCAATCTCGCTGTTCCAACTGCCGATCAGCGAATACCCGGAAGTGGTACCGCCGACCGTGGTGGTGCGCGCCAACTTCCCGGGCGCCAACCCCAAAGTCATCGGTGAAACCGTGGCCGCGCCGTTGGAGCAAGCCATCACTGGCGTTGAGAACATGCTGTACATGTCCTCGCAATCTACCGCCGACGGCAAGCTGACCCTGACCATCACCTTCGCCCTGGGCACCGACCTGGACAACGCGCAGGTGCAGGTGCAAAACCGTGTGACGCGTACCCAGCCCAAGCTGCCGGAGGAAGTGACACGCATCGGTATTACCGTGGACAAGGCCTCTCCCGACCTGACCATGGTGGTGCACTTGACCTCCCCGGATCAGCGTTATGACATGCTGTACCTGTCCAACTACGCGATCCTCAATATCAAGGATGAACTGGCCCGCCTGGGCGGCGTCGGTGACGTGCAGTTGTTCGGCATGGGCGACTACTCCCTGCGCGTCTGGCTGGACCCGAACAAAACCGCTTCGCGCAACCTGACCGCCACCGATGTGGTCACGGCGATCCGCGAGCAGAACCGCCAGGTGGCAGCCGGTGCCCTGGGCGCCCAGCCTGCGCCGAGTGACACCAGCTTCCAGTTGTCGGTCAATACCCAGGGCCGCCTGGTCACTGAAGAAGAGTTCGAGAACATCGTGATTCGCGCCGGCGCCAACGGTGAAATCACGCGCCTCAAGGACATCGCCAGGGTCGAACTGGGCTCCAGCCAATACGCGCTGCGCTCGCTGATCGATAACCAGCCGGCCGTTGCGATTCCGATTTTCCAGCGTCCCGGCTCCAATGCCATCGACATCTCCAACGATGTGCGCAGCAAGATGGCCGAGCTGAAAAAGAGCTTTCCGGCGGGCATGGATTATCGCATCGCCTATGACCCGACCATCTTTGTACGCGGCTCCATCGAAGCGGTGGTGCATACCCTGTTTGAAGCACTGATCCTTGTGGTGCTGGTGGTGATCCTGTTCCTGCAGACCTGGCGCGCCTCGATCATCCCGTTGGTGGCGGTGCCGGTTTCATTGATCGGTACCTTTGCGGTGATGCACCTGTTCGGGTTCTCACTCAATGCCCTGTCATTGTTTGGCCTGGTGCTGGCGATCGGTATTGTGGTGGACGACGCCATCGTGGTGGTGGAAAACGTCGAGCGTAATATCGAGTTGGGGCTTGAGCCGTTCCCGGCGACCGAAAAAGCCATGAGTGAAGTGACCGGCCCCATCATCGCCACGGCGCTGGTGCTGTGTGCGGTGTTCATTCCGGCCGCCTTTATCAGTGGCTTGACCGGGCAGTTCTACAAGCAGTTCGCCTTGACCATCGCGATCTCAACCGTGATCTCGGCGTTCAACTCCCTGACCCTGTCCCCTGCCCTGGCCGCTGTGCTGCTGCGCGGCCACGACGCGCCAAAGGACCGTTTCTCCAAGTTCCTCGACAAGGTCTTCGGGGGCTGGCTGTTCCGTCCCTTCAACCGCTTTTTCGAAAAGGCCAGCCATGGCTATGTAGGCACCGTGCGCCGAGTGATTCGCGGCAGCGGTATCGCCTTGTTCGTCTACGCAGGTTTGATGGTGCTGACGTTCTTCGGGTTTGCCCACACGCCGACCGGTTTCGTACCGGCCCAGGACAAGCAATACCTGGTGGCCTTCGCCCAACTGCCCGACGCCGCAAGCCTGGACCGCACCGAAAACGTGATGAAGCGCATGTCGGAGATCGCCCTGAAACAACCCGGCGTGGAAGCTGCGATTGCCTTCCCGGGCCTGTCGATCAACGGGTTCACCAACAGCCCGAACAGCGGCATCGTGTTCGTGACCTTGAAGCCGTTCGATGAGCGTAAAGACCCGAGCATGTCCGCCGGTGCGATTGCTGGTGCACTGAACGGCCAATACGCCAATATCGAAGAGGCCTACATGGCGATCTTCCCGCCGCCGCCGGTACAAGGCCTGGGCACCATCGGGGGCTTCCGCCTGCAGATCGAAGACCGTGGCAACCTCGGCTATGACGAGCTGTACAAAGAAGTGCAGAACGTGATTGCCAAGAGTCACAGCGTGCCTGAACTGTTCGGCCTGTTCACCAGCTACACGGTGAACGTGCCGCAAGTGGACGCGGCCATCGACCGCGAAAAGGCCAAGACTCACGGCGTGGCGATCAGCGACATCTTCGACACCCTGCAGGTCTACCTGGGTTCGTTGTATGCCAACGACTTCAACCGTTTCGGGCGTACCTATCAGGTCAACGTGCAGGCCGAGCAGCAGTTCCGCCAGGACTCCGACCAGATCGGCCAATTGAAAGTGCGCAATAACAGAGGCGAGATGATCCCGCTGGCGACCTTTATCAAGGTCAGCGACACCTCGGGCCCGGACCGTGTGATGCACTACAACGGCTTCATCACCGCCGAAATCAACGGCAACGCCGCGCCGGGCTACAGCTCTGGCCAGGCCCAGGCCGCGATTGAAAAGCTGCTCAAAGATGAACTGCCCAACGGCATGACCTACGAGTGGACCGACCTGACCTATCAGCAAATCCTCTCGGGCAATACCGCACTGTTCGTATTCCCGCTCTGCGTACTGCTGGCGTTCCTGGTGCTCGCCGCCCAATACGAAAGCTGGAGCCTGCCGCTGGCGGTGATCCTGATCGTACCGATGACACTGCTGTCGGCCATTACCGGGGTGATCATCTCGGGCGGCGACAACAACATCTTCACCCAGATCGGCCTGATCGTACTGGTGGGCCTGGCGTGCAAGAACGCGATTCTGATCGTCGAGTTCGCCAAGGATAAACAGCAGGAAGGCCTCGACCCGCTCGCCGCAGTACTGGAAGCCTGCCGCCTGCGTCTGCGGCCGATCCTGATGACCTCGTTCGCGTTCATCATGGGTGTGGTGCCGTTGGTGCTCTCCAGCGGTGCCGGCGCCGAGATGCGCCATGCCATGGGCGTGGCGGTGTTCTCCGGGATGATCGGTGTGACCTTCTTCGGTCTGTTGCTGACACCAGTGTTCTACGTACTGATCCGTCGCTATGTCGAGCGCAGTGAAGCGCGCAAAGCGGCCAAGGCCTTGAAGCTGGAGACACAGCAATGAGTGTGAAAGTATTCCTGCCGAGCCTGTTGGTGCTGGCGCTCGCCGCCTGTGCCGTAGGCCCGGACTACAAGACCCAGCCACTGGAGGCGGCCAATATCACGGCCGCCGCCGACAGCAAAAGCTACGACCATGCCAAGTACGAAGGCATCTGGTGGCAGCAGTTCGAAGACCCCACGCTCAACCAGCTGGTAACCCAGTCGCTGAGCGGCAACCGTGATTTGCGCGTAGCCTTTGCCCGCCTGCGGGCGGCACGGGCTATCCGTGATGACGCGGCCAACGACATCATGCCGGTGGTCACCTCTCGCGCCAGCAGCGATGTGGGCAAGGGCCAGATTCCCGGGCAGACCACCAAGCGTGTCAACAGCGAGCGCTACGACCTGGGCCTGGACATGGCCTGGGAAGTGGATTTATTCGGGCGCATCCGCCGCAACCTGGAAGCCAGCGACGCCGACCAACAGGTGGCCGAAGCCGACCTGTACCAACTGCAAGTCACCATGATTGCCGAACTGGTGGATGCCTACGGTCAACTGCGTGGAGCGCAACTGCGTGAACGCATTGCCCTGGACAACCTGAAGAACCAGCAGGAATCGCGCACCATCACCGTCAGCCTGCGTGATGCCGGCGTCGGTGATCAGCTCGACGTGGAACGTGCCGACGCGCGCCTGGCAGCAGTTGAAGCCAGCGTGCCGCAACTGCAGGCCGAACAAGTGCGCGAGCGCAACCGCATCGCCACCCTCCTCGGCCAGCGCCCCGACAAACTGAGCGTGGACCTGAGCCCGAAAGACCTGCCAGCGATTGCCAAGGCGTTGCCGATTGGCGACCCGGGGCAACTGCTGCAACGACGCCCGGACATCCTCAGCGCCGAACGCAAACTGGCCGCCGCCACCGCACGTATCGGCGTGGCCAAGGCCGACCTGTTCCCACGGGTGAGCCTCAGCGGTTTCCTCGGGTTCACCGCCGGGCGCGGTTCGCAGATCGGCTCCGCCGCGGCGAATGCTTGGTCCCTGGGCCCGAGCATCACGTGGGCCGCGTTTGACCTGGGCAGCGTGCGTGCGCGTCTGCGTGGCGCGAATGCCGAAGCCGATGGCGCGTTGGCGACCTATGAACAGCAAGTGTTGCTGGCATTGGAAGAGTCCGAGAACGCCTTCAGCGATTACGGCAAGCGCCAGCAACGCCTGGTCTCGCTGATCCGCCAAAGCGAATCCAGCCGCGCCGCCGCCGACCTCGCGGCGATCCGCTATCGCGAAGGCACCGTGGACTTCCTGGTACTGCTCGACGCCCAGCGCGAACGCCTGGCCGCCGAAGACGCCCAGGCCCAGGCCGAAGTGGATCTGTATCGCGGCATCGTGGCGATCTACAAGGCCTTGGGTGGTGGCTGGCAGCCGGATACGGTGGTCGCCAGCAACCGGTGAGGTAAAGAGCTCCTTTGGTTGGTCGCATCCAGCCAATTTTTAGCCCTGCGGTCCATTCGGTCGCGGGGCTTTTTTTCGTGTGGGATTTAGCTGGCCTCACCCAGAATCAGGCTACGGTAATGCCCCGGATTCGATCCCACCCACTTACGAAAGGCCTTGTAGAACGAACTCGCATCGGCAAACCCCAGCCGCGTGGCGATCTCGGCAAAACTGATCTGCGGCTCGGCCAACCACACAATCGCCAGTTCCTTGCGCACGCTGTCCTTGAGGCCCTGATAGGTCTGCCCTTCTTCCGCCAGGCGGCGGCGTAGTGTGGACGCAGAAATACACAACCTGGCGGCAAGCCCCTCGGTTTCCGGCCAGGTGTCGGGGGGCATCTGCCGCAAGTCGTGCTTGATGCGCGTGGCGAGGCTTTCCGGGTCGCGGTATTTCACCAGGATGTTAGCCGGTGCATGAGCCAGGAAACGTTGGAGCTCCTGCGGGCTGCGCTTGATCGGCAGGTCCAGGCAGTCGGCAGAAAAAATCATGCGGGTGCGTGGCCGATCAAAGCGCAGGTTGTCAGAAAACATCACCTGATAATCGTCACAGAAGTCCGGCTGCGCGCAACGCAACTCGATGGCGAGGATCGGAATGCGCCGCCCTGCCAGCCAGCAGGCGACGCCGTGGACGATCATCCAATAGGTGAAGTAGGTAAACGCACGCTTGGGTTCATGCTCAGGTTCGAGCAGGACGATCTCCGCCAGGCTCTGTTGACGCACCAGCTGGGCTGGCATGTGCTCCAGCATCAACGACAGAAACCCCAGGCCAGTTTCCAGGCCCGCTGCCAGGCTGGGTTGCGCCACGGCGGCGCGACACAGGAACGCCAAGCTGCCGGACTTGAGCTTGCGCGGGTCCATGCCAAAAAACTCATCGTCCCTGCGCCGCGCCAGCAAGCGCCACAGGCGTGCATAGGCCGTGGCCGCCACGCGAGCGTCGGGCTGCTCAAGCAACGCCGGATCAATCCCGACTTTGCTCAATGCCTCAACGGTGGCCGCTCCCGGCGCGCAACTCTGCAACAGCGCTTCGCGCACGAGGTGGATGGAGATGGTGTCTTTTTCCGACATGGGGCGTTGAGCTATCCGGCTGCGGTCTGATTGCCCCGCATCATAAAGGCGGTTGCGCTTCGCCACCACTGTTCAGCCCACGTTCAGCAAAGGTCAATATTTCTTGTTTAGCAATGAGTATCATTATGTTACAACTTAGCTCCCTAACTAGTTGCGCCCGGGTGCCCGATGCTCGTTCCTTTTTTAATCATGCTGCGCGAAGGCATTGAAGCGGCATTGATCGTTGGCATTATCGCCAGTTACCTGCAACAGACCGGGCGTGGCCAGTGGATGCCTGCGGTGTGGATCGGCGTGTTCCTGGCGGCCGCGCTGGCGCTGCTGGTGGGCGGCGGCCTGGAATTGGTCAGTGCGGAGTTCCCACAAAAGCAGCAGGAATTGTTTGAAGGTGTCGTCGGCCTGGTCGCCGTGGGTATTCTCAGTTCCATGGTGTTCTGGATGCGCAAAGTGGCGCGCTCGATTAAACACTCGCTGCATGAATCTCTCGACCATGCGTTGGCCGGCTCCAGGCACCAGGTGTTTGCCCTGATCGCCATGGTGTTTTTTGCCGTGGCCCGCGAAGGACTGGAGACGGTGTTCTTCCTGTTGGCCGTGTTTCAGCAGAGTGAAGGCCCAGGCGCTCCGATAGGCGCCCTGCTCGGCCTGGTCCTGGCCATTGTCGTCGGCTTGCTGATTTATTCCGGCAGCATGCGCCTGAACCTCGGCGCGTTTTTCCGCTGGACCGGCCTATTCATCCTGGTGGTCGCGGCCGGCATTCTCGCCAACTCGGTGCAGGCCCTGCACGAGGCCGGCGTGTGGAACCACTGGCAGACCGTGCTGTTCGATTTCAGCGCTGCATTACCCATGGACAGCCCGCTCGGCTCGGTACTGGCCGGCATGTTCGGTTACCAGGAGGCGTTGACCGTCAGCACCCTGGGCGCCTATCTGATTTACCTGGTGGTGGCCCTGGTGATGTTCTTCCTGCCCTCGGCCCCTACCCAGCCCGTTGCCAATACCTCTTCCGTTTCCAGCCAGTAAGGACCGTCTCTTGTCCAACCCAACCCCTCAATCGGCCCCGCCATCCCGCGCCTTGCGCTGGGGCGTGGCCGGCTCGGTGGTGGTGATGATCGCCGCCGGTGGCCTGTTCTACTACGCCTCGCAATTGGCCGCGACCAAGCGCCAGACCAACCACAATGAAATCGCGGTCACGATTCACAGTCACGCCTGCGAGCCTAACGCTCTCACCGTGCCGGCCGGGCGCGCAAGCTTTCGTATCATCAACCGCTCCGACCGTGCGGTGGAGTGGGAAATCCTCGACGGCGTGCTGGTGGTCGAAGAACGGGAGAATATTGCCCCGGGCCTGAGCCAGGTGATCAATGCCAACCTGTTGCCCGGTGACTACGCCATTACCTGTGGCCTGTTGAGCAACCCGCGCGGCACCTTGCATGTCACGCCCACGGCAGAGTCTGACGCCCAGGCCAAGGCCAAGCCGTCGATGGTGGCCTTTATTGGCCCGTTGTCGGAGTTTCGCGTGTACCTGAGCGGCCAAGGCGGTGCGCTGGTCAAGGCCGTGACGGCCCTGCAACAGGCCATCGCCGCCGGTGATCTGGCCCAGGCGCAGGCCATGTATGTGCCGGCCCGTGAGGCGTACCAGCGCCTGGCGCCGGCGTCCCAGCGCCTGGCCGAATTGGATAACGCGATCAACGCCCGCGCCGATTACTTTGAAAAGCGCGAGCAAGACCCCGCCTTCAGCGGCTTCCATCGCCTGGAATACAGCCTGTTCCAGCAACACAGCCTTGATGGCCTGGCGCCGGTCGCCCAACGCCTGGTTACCGACGTCACCACGCTCAAGCAACAGTTACTGGCCCAGTCCCTGCCACCAGAGCAACTGGTGAGCATTGTGGTACGCAACCTCGACAGCCTGGCAGACGTTCGCGCGGCGAGCGGTGAAGAGGAACGCTACAGCCACATCGACTTGAACGGCTTTGCCGCCAATCTTGAGGTGGCCCGCAAAGTGGTCGACCTGATGCGCCCGTTGCTGGGCAAGTCCGCCGCCGACCTGTTGCCCACTATCGACAGCGCGCTCAACGCCTTCGACACCGAACTCGAGGGGCTCAAGGTGAATGACCGCTACCCAACCTACGACAAGGTTACAGCCGATCAGCGCAAGCAGATCGCCGATAAGGCCAAGGCACTGGCCGTTGCACTCGATGGAATCGACCCCGCCCTTGGCCTTTCCGGCCTGCAGTGAAGACGACCGCATACATGAGTGAGACAGAACAGTTTGACCTCCAACGTCGCCGCGTCCTGTTGGGCATGGCGGCCACCGGCGCTGCGATTGCCGGCAGCAGCCTGAGCTGCCCGGCGATGGCGGCAGCGGCCGAGCAAGTCACCACGGCCCCGCGTAGCGACAAGACCCAGGACCACCAAGCGTTTTTCGGCAAGCACCAAAGCGGCATCGTCACCCCGCGCCCGGCCTGCGGCATGGTCGTGGCGTTCGATGTACTGGCCAGCGACCGCGAAGACCTGGAACGCCTGTTCCGCACCCTCAACGAGCGCATCGCGTTCCTGATGACCGGCGGCACCGTGCCCCAGGTCGACCCGAAATTGCCGCCTACCGATTCCGGCATCCTTGGCCCGGTGGTCACGCCGGATAACCTGACCATTACCGTATCGGTCGGCGAGTCGTTGTTCGACGAACGCTTCGGTCTCGCGGCGGCCAAACCCAAGCGCCTGAGCCGCATGGTCGGTTTTCCCAACGATGCGCTGGAACCGGCGCAGTGCCACGGCGACCTGAGCCTGCAGTTCAGCTCCAATACGCCAGACACCAATATCCACGCGCTGCGCGACATCGTCAAAAACCTGCCCGACCTGCTGCTGGTGCGCTGGAAGCAAGAAGGCAGCGTGCCGCCCCAGGCACCGACCAAACCCGGTGAGCCGGCGCAGAGTGCGCGCAATTTCCTGGGCTTTCGCGATGGCTCGGCCAACCCCGACTCCAACGATGACAAGGCCATGGACCAGATCGTCTGGGTACAGCCCACCAGCGACGAACCGGCCTGGGCCGCCCATGGCAGTTACCAGGCTGTGCGCATCATCCGTAACTTTGTCGAGCGCTGGGATCGCACCCCGTTGCAAGAACAGGAAAGCATCATCGGCCGTGTCAAACCCACGGGCGCGCCCATGGACGGCCAGCATGAAACCCAGGTCCCGGACTACAGCAAGGACCCTGAAGGCAAGTTGACCAAGCTCGATGCCCACATCCGCCTGGCCAACCCGCGCACCCCGCAGACCCAGGCCAACCTGATCCTGCGGCGGCCGTTCAACTACTCCAACGGCGTCAACAAAAATGGTCAACTGGACATGGGCTTGTTGTTCATCTGCTACCAGGCTGACCTGGAGAAAGGCTTTATCAGCGTGCAAACCCGACTCAACGGCGAACCATTGGAGGAGTACCTCAAGCCCGTGGGTGGCGGGTATTTCTTCACCTTGCCAGGGGTCACCGGCCCCAAGGATTTCATCGGGCGCACGCTGCTCGCGGCAACGCACTCTCAAACTCCTGCCAAGACCTAAAACACACCAGAGCGGAATGTCTCCCATGAAGAAGTCGTCTATCGCGTTGTTGTTACTCAGCCTTTCGCCACTGGCAAGCTTCGCCGCTACTGCGCCGTTGGACTTGGTGGGCCCGGTGTCGGATTACAAGATCTACGTCACCGAAGAAATCGGCGAACTGGTCACCCAGACCCAGGCGTTCACCGACGCTATCAATAAAGGCGACCTGGCCACGGCCAAGAAACTCTATGCGCCAACCCGCGTGCACTATGAGTCCATTGAGCCGATCGCCGAGCTGTTCAGCGACCTCGACGCGTCCATCGATTCGCGTGTCGACGACCATGAAAAAGGCGTGACGGCCGAAGACTTCACGGGCTTTCACCGGATCGAATACGCGCTGTTCTCGCAGAACTCGACCCAGGGCCTGCAAGCACTGACGGCCAAGCTCAACGCGGACGTGAATGACCTCAAGACCCGCGTCGACGGCCTGACCTTCCCGCCGGAAAAAGTCGTCGGTGGTGCCGCTGCGTTGCTTGAAGAAGTCGCGGCCACCAAGATCTCCGGTGAAGAAGACCGCTACAGCCACACCGACATGTACGACTTCCAGGGCAACATCGACGGCGCGAAGAAAATCGTTGACCTGTTCCGTGGCCAGATCGGGCAGCAGGACCAGGCCTTCCTGGCAAAAGTCGACAAGAACTTTGCCAGCGTCGACAAGATCCTGGCCAAGTACAAAACCAAGGATGGCGGCTTCGAGACCTATGACAAGGTCAAGGACAACGACCGCAAGGCCCTGGTCGGCCCGGTCAACACCCTGGCCGAAGACCTCTCGACCCTGCGCGGCAAGCTGGGTTTGAACTAACTGCCGCGCACAAAAAAACACCCAGTCCCTGTCGAGGGGCCTGGGTGTTTTTTTGCCGGCACGTTGCTCAGTTAGAGAATGCGGTACAGCAAGCGCTCGATCCGCACCCGGCTGACACGCCGCAGGAACTTGCCGACAGCGGGCGGGTAATCCACCAGCGTCTGCAATTGCTGGTAACCCTGGATACGCGTGGTGTGTTGGAAAATATTCGCAAGCTCGGCGCTTCGCGGCCCCAGCCATTGGCCTTGAGGGTCGTCGATCAGCAAGCCGTTTTCCAGGTCGAGGCGAAACGCCCGCGGGTTGAGGTTGTTGCCGGTGAGCAAGGTGTAGCGCTCATCCACCCACATGCCCTTGAGGTGATAGGTGTTATCGCCGTCGCGCCATAGGTGCAGGTTCAACTGGCCGCTGTTGATCATCGGCTGGTGCCGTTTGGCAAAGCGCCGCAGGCTGATCTCGTACAGGTACGGCAACGCCGCAATCACCTTGAAGGGTTCAGTGGGCGGAATATAGAAGTCGTTGGCGGTCTTGTCGCCCACCACGATGTCGATCTTCACACCGCGTGCCAGGGCACGGTTGATCTCGCGGGTTACCGGCAATGGCAGGTTGAAATACGGCGTGCAGATGGTCAGTTGCTGCTGGGCGCTGGCGATGAGTTCGAGGATCACCCGGCTCAACGGGTTGTTCTTGCCGACGCCCAGCAAGGGGCTGACCGACAGATGGCCATTGGGCAACTGCCCGGCTGTGGTGTCGTAGGTCGCATGCTTGAGACGGCTGCGCAGGTCGCCGATGTCGTTGCGCAGGCTGCGAGTGGTGGGCGGGTTTGGCAGGTCCAGGCGATGCACGGCCTTGGACGCCACCAGGCCGTGTTCCACCAGGTGCTGCATCGAATCGGCCAAGGGTTGGCTATGGATCAGGTGATAACGGTCGAAGCGGTATTTGTCGAACTTGTGCAGGTACACATTGTTCAGGCTGGCGCCGCTGTACAGCACGCTGTCATCGATCACGAAACCCTTGAGGTGCAACACGCCGAACAGCTCGCGGGTTTGCACCGGCACGCCGTACACCGGCACTTCGGTGGCGTGGCGCTGGGTCATGGCCTGGTACCAGGCGCTGTTGCCCGGTTGCTTGCCTGCGCCGATCAGCCCGCGCTGGGCGCGCAGCCAATCCACCATCACCACGATGTCCAGTTCGGGCCGTGCGGCCTTGGCGACGTGTAGCGCGTCGTAGATTTCCTGCCCCGCCTCGTCCTGCTGCAAGTACAAGGCAACGATGTAGATACGCCGCGTGGCCTGGGCGATTTTCTCCAGCAGGCAGCGACGGTAGGCGTCGGCGCTTGGCAGCACCTCAAGGGCCTCGTTGGACAACGGAAAACCGCGCAGCTTGGGCAACAGGGAGCGTTTGAAGAACGACGGCATAGGGCTCGCAATGGTCGAATCCGAAGAGGTTCAAAGCTTACACCATGAGGCTGCTCAGGTCTCGCAACGGGCAATCGAAAAAGACTGTTGACCATGAAGAACGGTCGTTCTACTGTACTCGACATGAACGATATAACCCAGAATGAAACCCGCGACATTATTCTCGACGTCACCGAGAAGTTGATCTATCGCCACGGCATCGCTGCCACCGGTATGGACTTACTGGTAAAAACCGCTGGCGTGTCGAGAAAAAGTATCTATCGCTACTTCGCCAACAAAGATGAGTTGGTGGTGGCCGCCTTGCAACGCCGCGACGAGCGCTGGATGCAATGGCTGCGCAGCGAAGTGGAACGCAGCGACGACAGCGGCGAACGCCTGCTGGGGCTGTTCAGCGCGCTCAAGCGCTGGTTCGGCTCGGCAGACTTTCGCGGTTGCGCCTTTATCAACACCAGCGGTGAAACCGGCGATGCCCAAAACCCGGTGCGCCTGCTGGCCAAGGCCCATAAACGCAAACTGTTCGAGTACGCACTTGAACTGTGCCAAGCACATGGCACCCCCGACCCGGAGCAGCAGGCCGCGCAACTGCTGATCCTGATCGATGGCGCCATTACCGTTGCCCTGGTCATGGGTGATTCAACAGCTGCCGATAATGCGCAATGCATGGCGCGGACCTTACTGCAACTTTGAACCCACAGCCCAGGCAACTTTCGACCCAACCTTTATTGCATTGAGGAGTCGCCCATGTCAGCCCAAGAAGAAGTCCGCCCGCCCCTGCCGCCGTTTACCCGCACCTCTGCCATCGAAAAAGTCCGCCTGGCCGAAGATGGCTGGAACTCCCGCGACCCGCAACGTGTATCCCTGGCCTACACCCTGGACACGAACTGGCGTAACCGCGCCGAATTTGCCCATAACCGCGAAGAAGCCAAGCAGTTCCTGACCCGCAAATGGGCCAAGGAGCTGGATTATCGTCTGATCAAGGAATTGTGGGCCTTTACTGATAACCGCATCGCCGTGCGCTATGCCTATGAATGGCACGATGATTCGGGTAACTGGTTTCGCTCGTACGGCAACGAAAACTGGGAGTTCGACGAGAACGGCTTGATGGCCAACCGCTTTGCCTGCATCAACGATATGCCAATCAAGGAGAGCGAGCGCAAGTTCCATTGGCCGCTGGGGCGGCGCCCGGATGCGCATCCCGGCCTGTCAGAGCTGGGGCTATAACCCCGACTCTGCAGACCGAATGAGATCCAATGTGGGAGCTGGCTTGCCTGCGAAAGCGGTCGTGCAGTAACAGATTCAGCGCCTGACACACCGCCTTCGCAGGCAAGCCAGCTCCCACACTTGGATCGCGGGGCATCAATTGGATCTGCGTCTGCTGCCAGCCCCCTCCCACACGTTTAGTCCTGATTCAGCCCAACGCGATACAACACACCATCATCCTCATCGGTCAGCACATACAGAAACCCATCCGGCCCCTGTCGCACATCGCGGATCCGCGCTTTCAATTCGCCCAACAAGCGTTCCTCGTGGACCACTTTGTCACCCTCGAACTGCAACCGAATCAGCTCCTGACTCACCAGCGCACCGACAAACAGGTTGTGCTGCCATGCCTTGAACCGGTCGCCGTCATAGAACGCCATGCCACTGACACCCGGCGACTTCTCCCACACATGGTGGGGCGCCACTGTGCCCTCTGCCGTTTTGCCCTTGGCTTCGGGAATCGGCAGCAGGGAATAGTTGATGCCATGGGTTGCCAACGGCCAGCCGTAGTTCTTGCCGCGCTCGATGATATTGACTTCATCACCGCCACGGGGCCCGTGTTCATTTTCCCAGATCGTGCCGCTCCAGGGATTCAAGGCCAGCCCTTGCGGGTTACGCTGCCCATAGGACCAGATCTCGGGACGCACGCCGGGTTGACCGACAAAAGGGTTGTCATCCGGCGCGCGTCCATCCGGGTAGATGCGCACCACTTTGCCTTGCAACTTGTCCAAATCCTGGGCCGTGGGGCGGTCGTTGTTCTCTCCAAGAGTCACGAACAGGTAGCCATCACGGTCGAAGGCCAGGCGCGAGCCGAAGTGGTTGCCGGTAGACAGCTTGGGCTCCTGGCGCAGGATCACCTTGAAGTCCTCCAAGCCGCTCAAGTCAGCGGCCAAGCGACCACGCCCTACGGCTGTGCCGGCCTTGCCACCCTCGCCACCGCCTTCGGCGTACGACAGGTACACCAGGCGGTCCTGCTTGAAGTCTGGCGACAGCACCACATCCAGCAACCCGCCCTGCCCTTTGGCCCATACCTGCGGCACGCCCTTCAAGGGCGCAGACAGCTTGCCGTCCGGGCTGACAAACCGCAGGTGCCCAGGTAACTCGGTCACCAGGAAACCTTGCTGGTCCGGCAAAAACGCCAGCGCCCATGGATGGTCCAGGCCCTTGGCGACCGGCGTGGCGGTGATGCTGCCTTGCTCAGTGGGGAACTGTTGGCTAACGACGGCATACGCCGCGCTCAACGGCAGCAACGCGGTGGCGCACAGGGCGGCTAGCAGGGTTTTACGTACAAACATAAGGCGAAATCCTCAGCGGCGATTGCCGTTGGCATCATAGGTGGGCGCTTTGGGTGCGGTGGCCGGGCGGCTGGGGGCCGCCTCCTGCTTGGGGTAGCGGTTGCCGATGCCACCGTTTTCCAGCGTTGGCCGCGGGTTGGCCGGGACGGGCTGGATACTGCGAACAGCCGGTGCATTGGGCTGGGTGCCCTGCATGCTATTGGGGTTGGCCCGGTGAATAGGGCCGTGGTCGCTACGCCCCGGCAGGTTTTGCGCCTGGGCCAATGGCGCAAGGGCCAGGCCCAGCGCCAGTGCTGCGAGATGACGTACACAACGGTTCATGGCCAAACCTCTCTATGCCAAGTACTACGTGCTTTCGATAACACGCTACGCCGCGGGTTCGCGTTGTGACACTAAATAGTTTCTCATCAGGTGTAACACGATCTGTCCGAGCATCTATCCGCCGAAACTTTTGCCCTGCCCTGTGAGTCACCAGCACACAGGCTCTTCGTTGAGGAATCACACCTATGCCACGGGCAATCTGGAAAGGCGCCATCAGTTTCGGCTTGGTTCACATCCCGGTATCGCTGGTCTCGGCGACCTCTTCACAAGGCGTCGACTTTGACTGGCTGGACAAGCGCAGCATGGACCCGGTGGGCTATAAGCGCATCAACAAAACCACCGGCAAGGAAGTCACCAAGGAAAATATCGTCAAGGGCGTGGCCTTTGAAAAAGGACGCTACGTGGTGCTCAGCGAAGACGAAATTCGCTCGGCCCACCCCAAGTCCACCCAGACCATCGAAATCATCGCCTTCGTCGCCAGCGACCAGATCCCCCTGCAAAACATCGACACGCCCTACTTCCTCGCTCCGGATAAACGCGGCGGCAAGGTCTATGCACTGCTGCGCGAAGCGCTGAAAAAAACCGGCAAGGTGGCCCTGGCCAATGTGGTACTGCACACCAAGCAACACCTGGCCGCGTTGATGCCGCTGGAATCGGCTCTGGTGCTGGTCATGCTGCGCTGGCCCGCTGAAGTGCGCAGCCTGGATGAGTTGGAACTGGGCAGCGATGTGACAAAGCCGACCCTGGCCAAAGGTGAGTTGGACATGGCCAAGCGCCTGGTGGAAGACATGAGCGCCGATTGGCAGCCCGATGAATACCGTGACAGCTTCCAGGACAAGATTAGGGCGCTGGTGGCGAAGAAGGCCAAGGCCGGCAAGATCGAAGATGTGGAAACGGTCGAAGGCGGCGAAGAGCGAAAATCCGCGGATGTCATCGACCTGACCGAACTGCTCAAACGCAGCCTGGCGGGTAAACCTGCGGCGAAAAAAAGCACCGCGAAAAAGTCCAATAACAAGGCCTCTTGAGCCTGCCATTGACGGGAGAATGACATGGCAAAGCCCCTGAGTGAGTACAATCGCAAGCGCGATTTCAAGATCACCGCCGAACCCGCCGGCAGCTCACCCGCCAGCAAACGCAACGTCTCGGCCCTCAGCTTCGTGATTCAAAAGCACGATGCGCGCAACCTGCACTACGACTTTCGCCTGGAACTCGATGGCGTGCTGCTGAGCTGGGCGGTGCCCAAGGGCCCAAGCCTGGACCCGAGCCAGAAACGCCTGGCGGTGCATGTTGAAGACCACCCACTGAGCTATGGCAGTTTCGAGGGCAGCATTCCCGCCGGCCAATACGGTGCGGGGGATGTGATCGTATGGGACCGAGGCATTTGGCATCCCCACGATGATCCGCGCAAAGCCTACGCGGCGGGCAAGCTCAAATTCACCCTGGTCGGTGAAAAACTCTCCGGTGACTGGGCGCTGGTACGCACCCGGCTCAAGGGCAGCGGCGACAAGGAGCAATGGCTGTTGATCAAGGAAAACGATCAGCAGGCGCGCCCGGCCTCTGAGTTCGATATCGTCCAGGCCGAGCCCGCCAGCGTGCTCAGCGATGCGGTGGTGGGTAAGCCAAAGGCAAAGGCAAAGGCCAAGGCCAAACCCAAGGCCGCGCCAAAAGCCAAAACGCCCAAGCGCATCGCTGCCCTGCCGGATGAGTTTGCCCCCCAATTGGCAACCTTGGTGGACCGGGCGCCCGAAGGTGATTGGCGCTACGAGATCAAGTTCGACGGCTACCGCATCATGGCGCGCATTCGCGACGGCGAAGTGCGCCTGTTCACCCGTAACGGCCACGACTGGACCGAACGTCTGCCACGTCAGTGCAAAGCCTTGCAAGCCCTCAAGCTCAAGGACAGTTGGCTGGATGGCGAAGTGGTCAGCCTCAATGGCGACGGGCTGCCGGATTTCCAGGCGCTGCAAAACGCGTTCGATATCGGCCGCAGCCTGGACATTGTCTATTACCTGTTCGACGCACCGTTTTTGAACGGCCGCGACCAGCGTGAAGACCCGGTCGAAGAGCGTCGGGCTGCGCTTAAATCTGCGCTGTCCGCCAGCCGAAGCAAACTGCTGCGCTTCTCCGAAGCCTTTGCCGCCAGCCAGCGCGATATTTTCGAGAGCGCCTGTGACCTGGCGCTCGAAGGCGTGATCGGCAAGCGCGCCGGCAGCCCCTACGTGTCGCGGCGCAGTGCCGACTGGATCAAGCTCAAATGCCGCCTGCGCCAAGAGTTCGTGATTGTCGGCTACACCCGCCCCCAAGGTTCGCGCAGCGGCTTTGGGGCGCTGCTGTTGGCGGTCAACGATGACACCGGCCTGGTATATGCCGGGCGCGTGGGCACAGGCTTTGACCAGGCGGCGCTGAAAAGTATCTATGCCAAGCTCACCCCGCTTGAGCGCAAGGACTCGCCCCTGCAAAAACCATTGACCAGTGCCCAGGCCCGTGGCGTGCATTGGGTTGAGCCGAGCCTGGTCGGCGAGGTGCAATTTGCCGAATGGACCCGCGAAGGCGTGGTGCGCCAAGCCGCGTTTGTGGGCCTGCGCACCGACAAGCCAGCCTCGCAGATCATTCATGAACAGCCGCGCGCGGCCAAGTCCGTCAAGGCACCCGAGACATTGAAAGCCGGTAAAGCGCAGGCAACGGTGAAGAGCGTGAAAATCACTCACCCCGAGCGCATTATCGACAAGCACAGCGGCACGCAAAAACAGCAACTGGCGCAGTTCTACACCGATATCAGCGAATGGATCCTGCCCTTCCTGCGCGCACGTGCCGTGTCATTGCTGCGGGCGCCGGAAGGGATCGAAGGTGAGCAGTTCTTCCAGAAGCACTCAGAGCGTATGGCCATCCCCCACATCATGCAATTGGACCAGGCGCTGGACCCAGGCCATGCGCGCCTGATGGAAATAGACAGCGTGGAGGCCCTGGTCGGCGCCGTGCAAATGGGGACCGTCGAATTTCACACCTGGGGCGCCACTGCAGACAAGATTGAAACGCCTGACCTGTTTGTTCTCGATCTCGACCCGGACCCGGCCCTGCCCTGGAAAGCCATGCTGGAAGCGGCCCAACTGACCCTGTCGGTACTCGATGAGCTGGGCTTGCAAGCTTTCGTCAAAACCAGCGGCGGCAAGGGCCTGCACTTGATCGTGCCGTTGGCCCGGCGCGACGGCTGGGACACCGTGAAGGCGTTCGCCAAAGCCATTGCCCAATTCATGACCCGGCAACTGCCCGAACGCTTTACCGCCACCAGTGGCCCCAAGAACCGCGTCGGCAAGATATTTATCGATTACCTGCGCAACGCCCGTGGCGCCAGTACCGTAGCGGCGTATTCCGTGCGGGCCCGCCCGGGCCTGCCAGTGTCGGTGCCGGTGGGTCGAGAGGAGTTGAAAGGATTGCGTGGCGCCCAGCAGTGGACAGTGGCGAACCTGCATCAGCGGCTGCAAACGTTGAAGGATGACCCCTGGGCGGGGTATGCCAATCGACAGAAGATCAGCAAAAAGATGTGGGACAAGCTGGGCGCGCAACCCCCTGGGTGATCCGCGCCTTGAGCCAGGTCAGATAAGAATGAAGATCAGCGCCAGACCGGCAAAGATCGCCCACTTTTCCAGGTAGTAGCGCGTGCGATTGCGCTTCTTGAGCTCTTTGCCACGCATGCGAATCTTATACAGACGGGTAAAGGCACGGTTGAGGCCGCCGGTCTTGTCGCCCTCATCGTTGGGCGAACCCGCGGCCGCCATCACATTGCGGCTGAACCAGCGGTTGAACGCAGCTGCCCAGCGGTACTTCATCGGCCGTTCGATATCACAGAACAGAATGATGCGGTTCTGTTGGGTGGTGTTTTCCGCGTAGTGAATGTAGGTCTCGTCGAACATCACCGGCTCGCCATCGCGCCAGTAATAGCTTTCGCCATCCACATTGATGTAGCAACCTGGATCGTTAGGGGTATCCAGCCCCAGGTGATAGCGGTAAGAGCCCGCATACGGGTCACGGTGACGTACCAGCTTGGAGCCCGGTGGCAGCTCGGCGAACATGGCCGCCTTGATCGAGCCGATGCTTTGCACCAGCTCGGTGGTGCGTGGGCACAGCTTCATCGCCGAGGGGTGACTGTCGCCGTACCACTTGAGGTAGAACCGCTTCCAGCCGGTCTTGAAAAACGAGTTGAACCCTACGTCGTTGTATTGCTCCGAGCGTTTGATCTCACCCGCCCGCATCAGATTCTGGCCTTCTTCGCGGATCTCTTCCCAGTGCTCCTGCAATGGGCTCAGGTCTGGAAAGTCGCTGGGCGAGAGGTAGGGACGGCTGGGCTGCTTGGAGAACAGGTACAGGAAACAGTTGATCGGCGCCAGGAACGTCGAGTGATCGCTAAGCTGGCGACCCAGCTTGTGTCGCACCCGACCGCGCAGGTGTACATACGCAATGGAAGCAACGTAGAGAGCAACAATGATGAGTTTCAAGGGATTCGTCACACGTCAGGGAGAGAACAGGCTGCTCCTGCGGGCCCACAACGGCCGAGGATGGATAAGCAGCACCTGAAATCACAATTCACATACAGGCGACACGGCCGGCGGATAACCGCCTGCGTGCGACCATTGGCAGTTATTTAGCCACACTTTGTAACCAAAGGTTAACTAAGAATTGTGAAAAGCTGTCTACTGAGTGTGCTGGGGGTAGGAGCAGGCAGGCCCTTGAGCCTGCCTGTTTGAGGGCGCTGGAAGGGTTACAGCGGCGAGTCGTTACCCTCGCGGCGATCCCCTAATGCCGTATAGGGCACGGCCTGAGTGCGGCTGCGAACGAAGTAGCGGATCAGCGCAATCATCAGGCCCAGCAACAGGCCGCCAACAAGGCTCAACGCGATAACCAGCGGTTTTTTCGGCTTGATCGGCGACAGAGGCTCCTGGGCTCGACGGTCAATCGTCACCAGCTTGAGGTTGCTCATATCGATATTCAAACCACGCAACCTGGCGACTTCAGCGCGAAGCGGCTCGACGTCCTGCAAGAAGATGTCTTCATTGCCACGCTTGCGCAGCACCTCAACCTCGCGGTTGCTTTCCAGCAGTTGCAGCTCTTTGCCGATCTCGGCAATGCGCGGGTTGGTGAAATCGTCGCTGGTACGCTGCTGCAATGCAGCGCGTTCGGCTTCCAACGCCTCGGTCCCCATGAAATACAGCGGGATCTTCTGGTTGTTCACCTCGGTCCGCATGACCTGGCTCGAACCCGTGCGGGTGGAGTCGGCCATTGAGGACGGCGTTGTTGGTGTACGAATGCCCATGGACTTGGCAATGCTGATGGCTTCGGCCAACTCGGCGAGGCGGTTGGTGCGTTCCATCTTCATCTGCAGGCGCAGGGCGCTGAGTTCATCCTGCAGTTGGGCACGCTTGAGCCGGTCCGCTTCCAGCAGCTTGGCGATTTTCGATTCTTTATCGGTATCGTAGTTGGCGCGGGCGGCGTCGATCTTGCCCTTGAGCTCGCTCAAGCGGTTATTGACGATCACCTTGAGGTCGGCCCCCACTTGCTGGCGCTCGGCGGCAATGGCGTAGTCCACAAAACCGTTGAGGATCGCAACACCATCGACGTCGGTCGGGTATTGCAGTTCCAGACGGATATAGCTGCTCAACGAATCGGATTTCTTGGGGTCAGGCAAAATCAGATTGACCGAATTGCGGTTGAACGCCTCAAAGCTCTGCTCAAGGGTTTGCCCCGGTTTCTTGAACGCCTTGAACAACTCCTCATGATCCTTGAAGAACCCCAGGCGTGCATCATAAGAGTCCAACTGCGCGCCCACTTTGAGCAGCGCATCGGCAGGCGGCAACTTATACACTTCCGAACGGTTCAAGGCGTCTAGCTCGTTGATTGCAGCAGGCCGCAACACACTGCTGACTTCATAGGTCTTGGGTGCCAGGAAGGCATAACCTGCGCCTAATACCCCGGCCAGAAGCGTACACCCGATCACCAGCTTTTTTTGTCGCCAGATGGCGTGAAACAATTCAAATAAATCAATTTCATCAGACGCTGCGGAAGGCGGAAGCGGGGAAGTACGATTCAAAATAAGAACACCTTAAAATAATACTAAAAGGCCATCATTCTCAGAAGTCTAAAAGACTTCAAAAATCAGGGACAACGCCCTGGATACGGCAGACCAATGGCGATGTGACCACTCAGTCCCCTGAAATATCCCACAAACTTAGGGATTATTTCGGTTTCATTTCGGTGAGTAAGCCAAATGACACAGCCATGTCAGACTGATCTGGTTGCAAGCGTAGTCAATACAACATGAAAAAGCTGTCAAATAGCTGTCTTATAAAGAAAAAAATTTCGCCTACAGGCGGAACAGTGTCAGCCTCAATACAATTGAACATTTTTTTGAACAGCAATAAGGAGTTTGCATGTCACCCCTTTCCGCTTCGGACTTTCGCGCACTGCAAGGCACTTGGGAACAAACAGCCCTTGAAGACAGTGGCGTGCTTAACCCCGTGGATGCCCACAGCGCGCCGGGAGCAACGACGACAATTGCGGGGGATCGCTTCGAAGTGACCACGGTCAGTGGCGAAGTATTATTGGCAGGACGCTTCGTACTGGACGCCAGTACCACGCCCAAAAGCATTACCTGGACGGACGACATGGGCGATGATGCAGGCAAGCAACTCCCCGCCAGTTACCGGCTCGACGGCGATGATTTCGTATTTATCGCAGCGGATGAAGGCATGCCCAGGCCCACCGTGTTCAGCACCGGCCCTGGGCAAACCATGCGCACCTTTGTGCGGCGGTCTTGATCAAATGTGGGAGCTGGCTTGCCTGCTCCCACATGTTGGAACGCGGGGCTTCAGGGAGATAGGCGGTGACGTGACCATCCGATTTGATCACGGCATTTTCACAAGGCCTTCACTTTTCCACCTATAGGGTGAAGCCTACCTACTCCAGTGAATCCCTTGGCCCGCCCTCTCCTCGCGGGCTTTTTTTTGCGTGCTGAAACCCTCGTTCACCGCGAAACTTATCGCCCAGCCCACAGGTCATTAACCCAACGCGTGTTCAGCCCCTGAACGCCGCTCTTGAAGGTCGCATCGTGGCCCGTCATTCAGACCTGCGTATCGCTTTATCCCTGGACAGCCTGAACTTCTTTCTCGCCGATGTGCGCGACGGTCTCGGACCGTACCTGGCGATCTACCTGCTGGCCGTGCATCAATGGGAGCCGGCCAGTATTGGTGTGGTCATGACCCTTGCAGGCATCGCTGCCTTGCTGACCCAAGGCCCCGCGGGTGCGTTGATCGACCGCACTCGCAACAAACGCGCGGTGGTTGCCATTGCTGCGCTATTGGTGACGGGCAGTTGCCTGATGCTGCCCTTCGTCAGTTCGTTTGGCTGGGTAGCGTTGACCCAGGCTGCCAGCGCCGTAGCCGCCTCTGTCTTTGCCCCGGCAATTTCCGCCATTTCGCTGGGGATCACCGGGCCGCGCGCCTTCACCCGGCGTACCGGGCGCAACGAGACCTTCAACCACGCTGGCAATGCCGTGGCCGCGTTGCTGGCCGGCGGGCTGGCCTACTTGTTCGGACCGGTGGTGGTGTTCTACCTGATGGCCTTTATGGCGGTTGCCAGTGTCATTGCGGTCAGTTGCGTGCCGGCCAAGGCGATTGATCATGAGGTCGCCCGTGGTTTCGATCCGGCCCATCACACCGACCACGAACAACCCTCGGGCCTGAAAGCGTTGCTGACCAACCAACCGCTACTCCTGTTCGCCATCTGCTGCGCACTGTTTCACTTGGCCAACGCCGCAATGCTGCCGCTGGTCAGCCAGAAACTGGCGCAGATCAATTTGCAGATGGCCACCCCGCTGACTTCAGCCTGCATCGTCGCCGCCCAATTGGTGATGGTGCCGATGGCCTGGCTGGTCGGGCTCAAGGCCGATGTCTGGGGACGCAAGCCGCTGTTGCTTGTAGGTTTCCTGATACTGCCGTTGCGTGGCGTGCTCTATACCTTATCCAGCGACCCCTACTGGCTGGTGGCGGTGCAGATGCTCGACGGTATCGGTGCCGGCATTTTCGGCGCCCTGTTCCCGGTGATCGTCAAAGACCTGACCCAAGGCACCGGGCGCTTCAACGTCAGCCTGGGCGCCCTCTCCACCGTATTTGGCCTCGGCGCGGCGCTCAGTAGCAGCCTGGCCGGTTTCGTGGTGCAGCAGGCTGGCTACAACGCGGCGTTCCTGACGTTGGCGGCAGTTGCAGCCGCTGCCTTGATGCTGTTGTGGCTGGCGATGCCGGAGACCTTGGCAAAACCATCCTTCGCTCGCCATACAACTGTCGCCTGACATATGCGACAATGCGCGCCAAATTCCAACACACATCCCAAATTTTGTGTTCAGCGACCGGGTTTCGCGCCTTGATGTCGCTGTTGACGCATGCCTGAAGGCACCTGCCGTCACGCTCGCAACCCATTGATAGGTAAAGTAATTGATCTCCACAGCTAACATCACCATGCAGTTCGGCGCCAAGCCGCTCTTCGAGAACGTCTCGGTCAAGTTCGGCGCCGGCAACCGCTATGGTTTGATCGGTGCCAACGGTTGCGGCAAGTCGACCTTCATGAAAATCCTCGGTGGCGACCTCGACCCGTCCGGCGGGCAGGTCATGCTCGAGCCGAATGTGCGCCTGGGTAAACTGCGCCAGGACCAGTTCGCCTACGAAGAATTCACCGTGCTCGACACCGTGATCATGGGCCACGAGGAGCTGTGGAAGGTCAAGGCCGAGCGCGACCGCATCTACTCGCTGCCGGAAATGAGCGAAGAAGATGGCATGGCCGTGGCCGAGCTGGAAACCGAGTTCGCCGAGATGGACGGCTACACCGCCGAATCCCGCGCCGGCGAGCTGCTGCTGGGCCTGGGTATTCCCCTGGAACAGCACTTCGGCCCGATGAGTGAAGTGTCCCCCGGCTGGAAGCTGCGCGTATTGTTGGCCCAGGCGCTGTTCTCCGACCCGGAAGTGCTGTTGCTCGACGAACCGACCAACCACTTGGACATCAACACCATCCGCTGGCTGGAAAACATCCTGACCCAGCGCTCCAGCCTGATGATCATCATCTCTCACGACCGTCACTTCCTGAACAGCGTGTGCACCCACATGGCTGACCTGGACTACGGCGAGCTGCGCCTGTTCCCGGGCAACTACGACGAGTACATGACCGTGGCGACCCAGTCCCGCGAGCAATTGCTGTCGGACAACGCCAAGAAGAAAGCGCAGATTTCCGAACTGCAATCCTTCGTCAGCCGCTTCTCGGCCAACGCCTCGAAAGCCAAGCAGGCGACCTCCCGTGCCAAGGCGATCGACAAAATCCAGCTGGCCGAAGTCAAGCCGTCGAGCCGTGTGAGCCCGTTCATCCGTTTCGAGCAGAACAAAAAGCTGCACCGCCAGGCGGTCATGGTCGAAAAAATGGCCAAAGGTTTCGACGGCAAGCCGTTGTTCAAGGACTTCAGCTTCCAGGTTGAAGCGGGCGAGCGTGTGGCGATCATCGGCCCCAACGGTATCGGCAAGACCACCCTGCTGCGCACCCTGGTCAACGAACTGACCCCGGACGCCGGTAGCATCAAGTGGACCGACGCCGCCGAGCTGGGCTACTACGCCCAGGACCACGCCCACGACTTCGAAGACGACGTGAGCCTGTTCGACTGGATGGGCCAATGGACCCAAGGCGAGCAAATGATTCGCGGCACCCTGGGCCGCATGTTGTTCTCCAACGACGAAATCCAGAAGTCGGTCAAAGTGATCTCCGGTGGTGAACAAGGTCGCATGCTGTTCGGCAAGCTGATCCTGCAAAAGCCGAACGTGTTGATCATGGACGAACCGACCAACCACCTGGACATGGAATCCATCGAAGCGCTGAACCTGGCGCTGGAGAACTACCCGGGCACGCTGATCTTCGTCAGCCACGACCGTGAGTTCGTATCGTCCCTGGCCACCCGCATTATCGAGTTGAGCCCTAGCGGCGTGATCGACTTCAGCGGCACCTATGACGACTACCTGCGCAGCCAGGGTGTGGTGTTCTAAGAGCAGCACTGAGCTGCAAGCTACAAGCTGCAAAAAAAGCCCTGTCCCTGTGACAGGGCTTTTTGCATCCGCACTGTGCCGGGCGCTGATTTTATGGGCCATGCATAACCAGTGTGGGAGCTGGCTTGCCTGCGATAGCGGTGGTTCAGTTAAAGATGCAGTGACTGACAGGCAGCCTTCGCGGGCAAGCCCGCTCCCACAGGGAATCGGTGCCAGGCGCTGATTTTATAGGCAATACATAACCCGTGTGGGAGCTGGCTTGCCTGCGATAGCGGTAGTTCAGCTACAGATTCAGTGACTGACACACCACCTTCGCGGGCAAGCGCGCTCCCACAGGGGCCTCTGTAGGCGTCTCCTCGCTCCTACAGTCGTGCGGGATATGCCATGATGCTTCACCGCCCGCCAGCGATTGAGTATTCATGCCTGCCGCCCCCTCCTCCCTGTCGATCACCCTGCAGATCGTTTCCATCGTGTTCTACACCTTCATAGCCTTTATCTGCATCGGCCTGCCGATAGCGGTGATTCCAGGCTATGTGCACGAGCAACTGGGCTTCAGCGCCGTGGTGGCCGGGGTGACCATCGGTTCGCAGTACCTCGCCACGCTGCTCAGCCGCCCGATGGCCGGGCGAATGTCGGATAACGTCGGCACCAAACGCGCGATCGTGCTGGGCCTGGCCGGTATTCTGATCAGCGGTGTGCTGACCTTTATCGCCACGCTGCTGGACAGCCTGCCGAGCTTGAGCCTGGGTATTCTGATCGCCGGTCGCCTGTTGCTCGGCGTGGCCCAGGGCCTGATTGGCGTGGGGACCATCAGTTGGTGCATGGGCGCAGTGGGCGCCGAACACACCGCACGCTCGATTTCCTGGAATGGCATCGCCTCCTATGGCGCCATTGCCATTGGTGCGCCACTTGGCGTGGTGATGGTGGCTGATTATGGCTACGCCAGCCTCGGCCTTGCACTGGCGGTGCTGGCGGCGTTGGGCCTGGTGCTGATCCGCAATAAACCCTCGGTGCCGGTGGTACGCGGCGAACGGCTGCCGTTCTGGGCTGTGTTTGGACGTATCGCGCCGTTCGGCGCCAGCCTGTGCCTGGCCTCGATTGGCTACGGCACGCTGACGACCTTTATCACCCTGTATTACCTGAATCGTGGCTGGGCCGGTGCGGCGTATTGCCTGACGGTATTTGGTGTGTGCTTTATTCTCTCGCGCCTGGTGTTTATCTCAGCCATCAGCCGGTTTGGCGGGTTCACCGCCGCCATCGCCTGCATGCTCATTGAAACCCTGGGCCTGACGCTGTTGTGGCTGGCACCGTCTACCGGCGTGGCCTTGATCGGCGCCGGGTTGACCGGTTTTGGTTTATCGCTGGTTTACCCGGCGCTCGGCGTGGAAGCTATCAAGCAAGTGCCGGACAGCAGCCGCGGCGCGGGGCTGAGTGCGTATGCGGTGTTTTTCGACCTGGCCCTGGCGATCGCCGGACCGTTGATGGGCGCCGTGGCGTTGAATCTTGGCTACGGCTGGATATTCTTCTGCGCCGCGTTGCTGTCGGTCAGCGCGCTCGGCCTGACCGTACTGCTCAGGCGCCGCGCCTACTGATCAGCCGTCTGCAGGCCGGCACGCGTTGCCTCACCGAGGGTGCGACTGAAAAAGCGCCCGGCCTCGGAGACCATATCACGGTGAATCCCTTCACGGTCGACACCATCGGCATCGGTGCAGATGCCTGGCATTGTCGCCAGCTGATCACTGTCGCACGGGGCCATGAATACAAAGTGCCCTGCCCCGGCCAACAGCTTGAAGTCCGGCGGCTCTGGCAGTTTGCGCGCCAGGGCGGCGGCGTTTTTGTCCACTGCCACCAACTGGTCGCCATCGCCACTGTAGAGCAGCACCGGCACATGCACATCCGCCAGAGTGTGGCGGCCGAACATCAAGCTCAGCGGCGCCATCAGCATCAAAGCATGGATACGCGGGTCAGCCTGGGGTTGCAAGTCGTCGCGATCGACCACCAACTCGCCCTTGGTGGTGCACGCGTCGCGGTCTTCGGGGCGCTCTTGGCAGTAGCGACGCAGACGTTCGAAATCAGGCTTGGCGCCGGCCAGGATCAATGCCGTTTCGCCACCGGCTGAATAACCGATGACGCCGATCTGATCAATATCCACAAAGGGCGACAGCATCGGCTCGGCCAAGGCGGCGGTGATCGCCTGGGAGATCTGGATCGGCCGGCCATACAGATTACTCACGGTGCCCAGGCGGCTGTGGTCCTTATAGTTGTCGCCAGGATGCAGCACCGCCACCACCACAAACCCCTTGCGCGCCAAGGCGGTGGCCAGGTCATGCAGGGCCAGCGGCGTGCCGGTATTGCCGTGGGACAACATCAACATCGGAAAACGCCCGATCGCCACCTTGGCATCTTCGCTGGCCGCCACATGGTAGGCGCCCAGCGCGGTAGTGCGCTCGGCATCGGTAGAGGGATAGAAGGCGATGGCTTTCATCGGCTGCGCATCCAGCGGGTCGAGAAAACTCATGCGATGAAACCCCACACTCCAATGGGGGTGCGGTGCCGGCGCGGCGTGCACTGAAACCACGCCGCCCAACAGCGAAAGAACCAAAACAGCACAAAGACGCATCATGGGGATGTCCACCTTTGCTTCACAAGAACCGGCCTGTCGAAGAAAAAGTCCAGGGTATCGAATGGATGTCTGCATAACCTGGGCCACAACGAAAAAACTCCGTACTCCGCTCGCGTTCAGGCGATCAGAATACAGAGTTTAGGCGCTCGGTTTCAGAATGAAACCGAGGACAGGGCACATTTACATAAGCCTTACGCAGCGGCGAACAGTTGCTCGTTGATGCGCACGTTGGCGTCGCTCATGGCTTTGCTGCGCACTTCGTCACCGTAGGCCAGGCCTTCAGCGCGCACGATCTCGATGTCGGTGATGCCCAGGAAACCGAACAGCAGCTTCAAGTAGCCTTCGTGGGCAGCGCCCGAGGCCTGGTCGGCATGCAGGCCACCGGCGGTGGAAACAATAATGACTTTCTTGTTGCCGCACAGGCCTTCAGGGCCGGCTTCGGTGTAGCGGAAGGTCTGGCCGGCTACCGCGATGCGGTCGATCCAGGCTTTCAACTGGGTGGGGATGGTGAAATTGTACATCGGCGCACCGACTACCACGGCATCGGCGGCGAGGAACTCAGCCAGGGACGATGCACTCAGTTCAGCCTCGTGCTTTTGCGCCGCATCACGCAGTTCAGCGGCAGTGCCCAATGCGCCAAGGGTAGCGCCGGAGAAATGGTTGATGCCTTCGCTGGCGAGGTCACGGTAAGTCACTTCCACGCCCGGTTGGGCGGCTTGCCATGCCTTGACCACACCCGCGCTGAGCTGGCGGGAGGCCGAGTTGTCGCCGAGGATGCTGGAATCGATGTGCAACAGTTTCATGATGGATCTCCGAGGTGGGATCGACAGTGGCGATCAGATGGTGGTGATGCTACGCATGAAACCAATGGTCGATAAGCCGCCTGAAATGCGATAGTTTGTCCCACTGACAGGACAATAGGCCCACCATGCAAGACCTCAATGACCTCTACTATTTCGCCAAAGTCGTCGAAGCCGGCGGTTTTGCTGCGGCTGGCCGGCTACTCGGCATTCCCAAATCCAGGCTTTCACGGCGCATTGCCGAGCTGGAAGACCGCCTGGGTGCACGCCTGCTGCAACGCACCACCCGACAACTGACCCTCACCGCCGTGGGCGAGCGCTACTTGCGCCACTGCCAAGCCATGCTGTTGGAGGCGGAAATGGCCGACGAGGCCGTAGCCAGCATGTCCAGCGAGCCGCGTGGGCGGCTGCGAGTCAGTTGCCCAGTGGGCCTGGCCCAGCAGATCCTGCCGGAGCTGGTAGCCGGTTTTCTGGCCGCGCACCCGTTGGTGCAGTTGGACATGACCCTGGTGAATCGCCGCGTCGACCTGGTAGCCGAAGGCATTGATGTAGCGCTGCGCGTACGCGAACTGGGCGACGAAGACCCGTTACTGGTCACCAAACGCCTGCGCCAGGCGCATACCGTGCTGGTGGCCAGCCCCGTTTTCATGCGTGAGCGGCGGGTCGAAACCCTGGAAGACCTCAAGCAGTTGCCAATCCTTGGCGCACTCGAGGCGGACCGAATGGTGCACCAACGCATCATCGACCCCCAGGGCAACATGCACGAGCTAGTGATGGAGGCGCGCCTGGGCATCGAAGACTTTATCGTGCGCAAGGCCAGCGCAATGATGGGCGTGGGCTTTACGGTGCTGCCAATGATGTACTGCGAAGAAGAACTGGCCAGCGGCCGCCTGGTGCAACTGCTGCCGCAATGGTCATTACCAGGCGGCTGGCTGCAAGCGGTCTACCCGCACCGGCGCGGCGTGCTGCCGGCCATCCGGGCCTGGATCGACTACCTGGAAGAAGGCTTCAAAGGCTGTGGAGATCGGCTGTTATGAGCATGACGGAAGAACAAGTCGCACGTTTTTGCCTGAGCCTGCCAGGCGCACGGGAAGACTATAAATGGGGCGGCGTGCGGGTGTTCTCGATTGCTGGCAACAAGATGTTCGCCTTGCAGAACCTGCGCGGTGAGTCGCTGGCCTTCAAGGTCGACAAAGAACTGTTCCTGGGTCACGTCGACCGCCCGGGCATTCACCCGGCGCCTTACCTGGCGAGGGCGCAGTGGGTCATCATGAACACGCCCTACCCTTTGGGCGCAGAGGAACTGCGTGGCTTGTTGCAGCGCTCCCACCAGTTGGTGGTGAGCAAGCTGCCCAAGCGCACACAGATTGGCTTGTGGCTAGAGGATTGACAGCAAGGTGCCGCCAAGAAACAGCTGGTCCAGCCAGAACACCTGGTGCAACAGCACAATCACCCAGAACAGCACCTGGTAAGACACCTTGCGCGTCTTGTGCCGGAACACCTGCTGGGCAATCAACGCCCCCGGCCAACCGCCCGCCAGCTCCACCGCATGCAGGATGTTTTCCGGGGTGCGCCAGCCTTCGGTCTGCGCCTTGCGCTTGTCGCTCCAATAAAGAAAGAACGCCACCACACTGACCACGCCGTAGGCCATCAACGGAATCGCCGTTTCGCCGCGATACCACAGCAAGGCCGAGCCCAGCAGCGGCGCGACACACAGCAGTACAAAGATCAGCGCCTTCAGGCGTGGGTGCTGGATAGTCATGGCTTGACCGCAGTCCAGTCGATCCAGCCGAACTGCCAGGTCGCCAGGATGACCAGGCCAAAGGCAATCCGGTACCAGGCAAACACCGCGTAGCTGTGGCTGGCGATGAATTTGAGCAAGCCCTTGACCGCAATCATCGCGAAGATGAACGAGGTGACGAAACCAATGGCGAACACTGGAAAATCCGCCGGCTGGAACAGATCGCGGTACTTGTAACCCGAGTACACCGCCGCCCCAACCATGGTCGGCATGGCCAGGAAGAATGAAAATTCGGTGGCCGTCTTGCGCGACAGGCCGAACAACAGGCCGCCGATGATCGTCGCACCGGAGCGCGAAGTGCCCGGGATCATCGCCAGGCACTGGGCCAGGCCGACCTTGAGGGCGTCTTTCCAGGTGATGTCGTCGACGGTTTCAGCCCGCACTGCATGTTGGCGGCGCTCGGCCCACAACATGATCACGCCACCCACTACCAGGGCAGTCGCTACAGTGATCGGGTTAAACAGGTAGTGCTTGATCAGGTCGGCAAAAATCACCCCCAATACCACCGCCGGCAACACGGCGATGATCAGGTTGACGGTAAAGCGCCGGGCCTTGGGCTGGGTCGGCAGGCCGATGACCACGTTAAAGATCTTGCGCCGAAACTCCCAGACTACCGCCAGGATCGCGCCCAGCTGGATGATGATGTTGAAGGCTTCGAAACGCTCGCCGCCAAAATTGATCAGGTCGGCGACGATGATCTGGTGGCCAGTGCTGGAGATCGGCAAGAACTCCGTAAGCCCCTCGACGATGCCGAGAATCAATGCCTGTATGGCGGTCCAAAAATCCATGCTGTCTCCAAAGGCCATGCGCGTGGCATGCCTCTTAGTCTTTTTTAAGTTCACTGACGACGAGCGCACACAAGCGCCCGCAGTTGATTCTCAACGCCGGTCTGCAAAAATTCCGTGAAAAATCAGGCAGTACTCAGGTTTTTCGATTCCGGGCCGAAAGCCTATCAGACACGCCGGAAATCTCGAAGCAGCACCACAATTATAAAGAGCAGGGAGTGACAGGACGATGAACAGTTTGCGCAGCATGTCGATCAGCCGCCGCCTTTGGCTGATCCTGATAGTCGCCGTGTTGATGCTGCTGGCCTTGGGGCTGTTAATGCTCAACCAGATCCACGGCGACCTCTACCAGGCCAAGCGCCAGCAGACCCAGCACGTGGTGCAGACCGCCAGTGGCGTACTCAGCTATTACCAGAGCCTGGAAAAAACCGGCGTACTGACTCGCGACGCCGCGCAACAACAGGCCCTGAGCGCGGTGCGCGGGCTGCGTTATGACCACGATGACTACTTCTGGATCAACGACCTCACCCCCGTGATGATCATGCACGCGGCCAACCCCAAGCTCGACGGCCAGAACCTTTCGGCGATTCGCGACCCGGACGGTTTCGCCGTGTTTAACGAATTCGTGAGCCTGGCCAAGGCCAAGGGCGCCGGCATCGTCAACTACCGCTGGCCGAAGCCCGGCGCCGAAGCGCCGGTAGAGAAAACCTCGTACATCCAACTGTTCGAACCCTGGGGCTGGATTATCGGCTCCGGGGTCTACGTGGACGATGTGCAGGCCGAATTCAGGGGCCAGGTGTGGAAAGCCTCGGCCATTGGCCTGGGCATTGCGCTGATGATGGCCGTGCTGGTGGTGCTGATTGCCCGCAGCATCGTGCAGCCGTTGCAGGCCGCGGTGAATGCCATGGGCAATATTGCCAGTGGCGAAAGTGACCTGACCCACAGCCTCGATACCCACGGCCGTGACGAATTGACGCAACTGGCCCAGCACTTCAATAGCTTCACCGCCAAGCTGCGCCAGGTGGTCGGCCAGTTGCAGGTGTGCGCGAACGCCCTGGGCCAGTCGTCCAGCGAGCTGGGCCACAACGCCAGCCAGGCCCACGACCGCAGCCAGCAGCAGTCCCAGCAGATGGAACTGGTGGCCACCGCCATCAACGAAGTCACCTACGGCGTGCAGGACGTGGCCAAGAATGCCGAGCACGCCGCCAGCGAAATGCGCGATGCACAGGCCCAGGCACAGCAGGGCCAGGTCAATATCGACGGCAGCTTGCAGCAGATCGACCAGCTCTCCACCACTATCAGCCAGGCCGTGGAGGTGATCCGCACGCTCTCCAGCGAGAGCACGCAGATCGGCGGGGTACTGGAGGTGATCCGCTCCATCGCCGACCAGACCAACCTGCTCGCCCTCAACGCCGCCATCGAAGCCGCCCGTGCGGGCGAGCAAGGCCGCGGGTTTGCGGTGGTCGCCGATGAGGTGCGCCTGCTAGCCCAGCGCACGCAGAAATCCACCGCCGAGATCCAGGTGATGATCGAGCGCCTGCAAGGCCACTCCGAAGCGGCGGTCAAGGTCATCAGCGACAGCCACAGCGCCTCGCAACTGACCATTGAACAAGCCGGCCAGGCGGGCGCAAGCCTCACCGCCATCGGCCAGGCGCTGCACAACCTCAACGGCCTGAACGCCTCGATTGCCAGCGCCACCCTGCAACAGGCCCACGTGGTGGAAGACATCAACCAGAACGTCACCCAAGCGGCCGGGCTGTCCCACAGCACCGCGCTGGCAGCGGAGCAATCGAGCGTGGCGAGTGCACAGTTGCGTGGCTTGAGTGAACAGCTTGATGGGCTTTTGCGTCAGTTCAAGGTTTGACATCCCTCAGCGGTGGGAGGGCTGCCCTCTCCCACCGTCTAGCGGCCTCACATCCCCAGCCACTGCGGCAGCGCGAGGGAAATGAACGGCAGGTAGGTGACCATGATCAGGAACACCAACAGAATCATCAGCCACGGCATCGCGGCGCGAATGGTCTGCCCTAGAGTCAGCCCCGTCACCGCCGAGGTCACGAACAGGTTCAGCCCCACCGGCGGGTGCACCAGGCCGATTTCCATGTTCACCACCATCACAATCCCCAGATGAATCGGGTCAATCCCGAGCTTCATCGCAATCGGGAAAAAGATCGGCGCCAGGATCAGCACAATGGCCGAAGGCTCCATAAAGCTGCCGGCAATCAGCAGCACCACGTTGACCATGATCAAAAAGCCAATCGGCGTGAGCCCTTCCGAGATTACCCACGCGGTAATTTGCTGGGGGATCTGTTCGGTGGTCAGCACGTGGGCAAACAGCATGGCGTTGGCGATGATGAACATCAGCATGATCGACAAGCGCCCCGACTCCAGCAGCACCTTGGGGCAGTCGCGCAGCTTCATGTCCTTGTAGACGAACAGCGCGACGAATGCTGAATACACGGCTGCCACTGCCGCCGCTTCGGTCGGGGTGAACATGCCGCTGTAAATGCCGCCGAGGATGATCACCAGCAGCAACAGCCCCCAGAACGCTCGGCGTGCACAACTCAGCCACTCACGGAATGTCGCCCGGGGTTGCGCCGGCAGCTTCTTGATACGGGCGACGATGTAGATCGCGACCATCAACATCAGGCCCAGCAGCAAGCCCGGAATCACCCCGGCCATGAACAATTTGCCTACTGAGGTTTCGGTCGCCGCCGAATACACCACCATCACGATCGACGGCGGAATCAGAATGCCCAAGGTCCCGGCGTTGCAGATGATGCCCGCCCCAAACTCCTTGGGGTAACCGGAACGCACCATGCCCGCCACGGCAATCGAGCCCACCGCTGCCACCGTGGCCGGTGATGAGCCGGACAGCGCCGCAAACAGCATGCACGCCAGCACCGCCGCAATCGCCAGGCCACCGCGGATATGCCCGACACAGGCGTTGGCAAAGTCGATCAGCCGCTGGGCCACGCCGCCGGTGGTCATGAAGGCGCCGGATAACAGGAAAAACGGAATCGCCAGAAAGGTATAGGCGTCGCTGGTTTCAAACAGTTTGATCGCCAGGGAACTCACAGAGTCCTGGCTGAACATCAGGATCGACACCGCACCGGACAACCCCAGGGCAATCGCAATTGGCACGCCCAGAAACATGAACACGAACAACAGGAGAAACAGACAGAGCACGGCCATCAGTGACGCTCCTCATGGCTGCCGGCCAACTTGCTGGCCTCGCCGGCCTCGTCGGCCAGGCCCAACCCGACCTGGCGGTGGGTAAAGATGCGGTAGAAAATTTCCAGGTAGCGGATCAAGACCAAGGCAAAGCCAATGGGCACGATCACCACGATGTCGCCGACATCGATGCCGAACTGGTCGAGGTCTTCGGCGCCGATATGCGCGGTCATCACCGCACTCACCCACTTGTAGCTGGCCACCATGAACAGCCCGGCATAGGCCAGGCAGCACAGGCAGGCGAGCATGCCGAGCAGGCGTTGCACCGGGCGCCGGGTCAGCCGCACCAGCGCGTCCACGCCCAGGTGGCCAGCGGTGCGCACGCCGTAGGAAATGCCGAAGAAAATCAACCAGCCGAACATGGCCTTGGTCAGCGCCACACTCCAGGTCATCTCTTGGGCCCAGGCCATGGTGCCGTCGCCCAGGGCATTGAAGAAGGCGCTGCTCCAGGCCCATTTGTCGGCCAGGGCAAAAAACAGGGTGTAGACGTTGTTGAGCATGACGTAGACGAATGTCACCAGGGTCATGGCGGCCAGCAGGAAAGCAATGAAGCCTTCCTCCAGGTGCTCCCAGACGCGCCTTAGCGTTTGCATGGCAAAACCTCACGAGGCAGAGATAGGTAAAAACCAGGTCAACCTGTAGATCGTTCTCACGCTCCGCGTGGTAATGCCGCCCCGGACGTTCCACGTCCTGTATCACGCCGTGCGTAAGGCGACGCGGAGCGTCACGGGATGCATTACCACGCGGAGCTTGGGAACGATCAGTCGCGGGCAAGCCCGCTCCCACAGAGGTTTACTGGTTGGAAGCGTCCGCCGCCTTGATCAGGTCAGCCCCAATCTCGCCCTCGAACTTCTGCCACACCGGGCGCATGGCTTCGCGCCACAGCGCACGTTGCTCGGGGGTCAGTTCGATGATTTCACTGGTCTTGGCGTCGACGATCTTCTGCTTGGCCGACTGGTTCAGCGCTTCGGCCTGCTTGTTCACCTCCACGGTGACCTCGGCCATGATCTGCTCCAGGGTGCTGCGCACATCCGGCGCCAGGCCATTCCAGAACTTCGCGTTGGTGATCACCATGTAGTCGATCAGGCCATGGTTGGACTCGGTGAAGTACTTCTGCACTTCATTGACCTTCTGGCTTTCATAGTTCGACCAGGTATTCTCGGTGCCATTCACGGTACCGGTCTGCAGGCCCTGGTAAACCTCGGCAAAGCTCATCTTGCGCGGGTTGGCGCGGATCGCCTTGAACTGTTCTTCGAGCACACTGGAAGCCTGCACGCGGAACTTCAGGCCACGGGCGTCCTTGGGTTCATGCAGGGCCTTGTTGGCGGAGAGTTGCTTGAGGCCGTTGTGCCAATAGGCCAGGCCGAGGATGTTCTTATCCTGCATCGAGGTCAGCAGTTGCTTGCCCTGAGCGGCCTGGAAACGGTCGACGGCGGCCAGGTCGTTGAACAGGAACGGCAGGTCGTAGATCTGCACTTGCTTGGTGTAGTGCTCGAATTTGGCCAGGGACGGCGCCAGCATTTGCACGTCACCCAACAGCAATGCTTCCATTTCCTTGCCATCGCCAAACAGCGACGAGTTCGGGTACACCTCGACCTTGACCTTGCCGGGCAGGCGCTCTTCAGCAAGTTTTTTGAACAGCAGCGCGCCCTGGCCTTTGGGGGTGTTTTCGGCCACCACATGGGCGAACTTGATCACAATCGGGTCTGCCGCCTGGGCCAGGCCAGCGGTAAACAAGGTGGCGGCGCACAGCAGCGCCCGGGAAAGCTTGAGCATGGGAATCACCTTCTTATTGTTGTGTTTAAGGCAAGGTGCCTGATGTAACGCGTGTCGTGAATTTCGAATTTTAGATACCTGCGTTCGGCCTGGCCGAACGCGCCCAGTGTGGGAGCTGGCTTGCCTGCGATAGCGGTGTGTCAGGCAACACAGACATTGACTGTTCTGCCGCTATCGCAGGCAAGCCAGCTCCCACACTTTGTTCCCGGTTTTGTCAGTTACAGTTGCGCGGCCAGCAGCCTTTGAGCGCGCAGCAACACCGGCGCATCCACCATCTGCCCATCAATCTGATAAGCCCCTGCCCCATGGGCGCCCGCCTCCACCACCCGCCTGGCCCAGGCCAGCTCTTCGGCGCTCGGCGCCAGCGCGGCATGGATCACCGCGACTTGCTTGGGATGAATGCACAACGCCCCGGCAAAACCCATCTCATAGGCGTGCCGGATCGAACGGTGCAGGCCTTCTGGGTCGTCGATGGCCGGGTGCACGCCGTCCAGCGGCGCCGCCAGGCCCGCGGCGCGCGAATGCACGATCAACGCCAGGCGCGCCTGGTCGAGGGCCAATTCGGCGGCACGGGAGTGACTGCTCAGGTTCAGGTCCAGCGCCAGGTCCAGGCCACCGAACGACAGGCGCTCTACCTGGGGCGCCTGGGCAATCTGCGCCAGTGCCAGCAAACCGCGTGCGCTTTCGATAATCGGCCAGATAGCCTTGCCGGTAGCGGCCACCACAGCCACCTGGGCCGCGCTTTCGACCTTGGGCAGCAATACCCCGGCGACATTTGCATGGGCCTTGCAGAAGGCCACGTCCTCAAAATGTTCGGCATGTTGCGGCGCGTTGATGCGCACCCACACCTGGGCCTCGGGATGGGCGCACAGGAATGCCCCCAGATTATCCCGGGCCTGACGCTTGAGCGGTTCTTCCACCGCGTCTTCAAAATCCACAATCACTGCGTCGGCGCCGCTGGCCAGGGCCTTGGCAAACCGCTCCGGGCGGCTGCCCGGCACAAACAGCGCAGAACGTACTAAAGGCTTTGGCATCACTTGATTCCTGATTAGATAACGCCGCGCTCGCGCAGGCTGTTAATGGCCTCAACGGAGTAACCCAGCTGATCGAGGATGCCTTGGCTGTGTTGCCCCAGCGCTGGCACGCCGTCCATGCGCGGGGTAAACGCGGCGTTACGGGCCGGTGGCAGCAGCGACGGCAACGGCCCCGCCGGGCTGTCGACGTCGCGCCAGCTGTCGCGGGCCTTGAGTTGCGGGTGGTCCCACACGCCTTGCATATCGTTGACCCGGGCGCTGGCAATTTGCGCGTCTTCCAGGCGCTGGATCACCGCCTCGACGCCCAGTTGGGCAAAGCGCTCCACGATGATCTGGCGCAGCACCTCGCGGTTGGCCGAGCGCTTGAAATTGGCGCTGAAGCGTTCATCCATGGCCAGCGCCGGGGTGAGCAGCACTTTGTCGCAGAACGCCGCCCATTCGCGCTCGTTCTGCAAGCCGAGCATCACGGTGCCGCCGCCCCCGGTGGGAAACGGCCCGTAGGGGTAAATCGTCGAATGCGCGGCACCCGCACGCGGTGGCGGCGCCGCGCCGTCGAAGGCGTAATACATCGGGTAGCCCATCCACTCCACCAGGCTTTCGAGCATGCTTACATCGATGCGGCTGCCCTGGCCGGTTTTGCCGCGTAGCAGCAGCGCCGACAGAATGCCGCTGTAGGCGTACATGCCGGCGGAGATATCCGCGATGGAGCAACCGGCCTTGGCCATCTGTTCTTCTTCTGGGCCTCCGGTCACCGAGAGGAAGCCGCCCTCGCTCTGGATCAGCAGGTCGTAGGCTTTCTTTTTCTCGTAGGGCCCGCCTTCGCCATAGCCGGAAATATCGCAGACGATCAGGCGTGGAAAACGTACGTGCAGCGCCTCGAACGATAAGCCCATGCGCGCCGCCGCGCCGGGGGCAAGGTTCTGCACCAGCACATCGGCATCGGCCAGCAGCGCATCCAGAATGGCGCCCGCCTCGTCCTGCTTAAGGTCCAGGGTCAGGCTCTCCTTGGAGCGGTTGGTCCAGACGAAATGTGACGCCAGGCCACGCACCCGCTCGTCATAGCCACGGGCGAAATCGCCGGTGCCGGGGCGCTCTACCTTGATGACCCGGGCACCGAGGTCGGCCAGTTGGCGCGTACAGAACGGCGCGGCAATCGCGTGTTCCAGGCTGACGACGGTGATGCCGTCCAGCGGTCGTTGTTCAGTCATGACAAATCCCTCAAAGCCAATGGGCCATGGACGCGGTAGTTCGCAGGTTCCACACCTGCTCGATCAGGCGGTTGGCCTGGGCCGGGGTGCGGGCGCCGCTGAAGTCGGCCAGGCGCTGGAACTTGTCCGCCAGCTCGGCACGGCTCAGGGTGTTGCCCGGGTCGCCCTTGGGTTCATCAATGGCACCGTGCAGCGTGCGGCCATCGGTGGTGGTGACGGTAACGCGGCCCAGCCAGCGTTGCGGGTAGGCGTTGTCGACTTCGGGGTCCAGGCTCATGCAGACCTTGTCGCGAAACGCCGCGACCGCAGGATCGGTCAACGCCAGCTCATGGAATTCAGGCAAACCGGCTTTGCCATGCACAGCGATCAGCCCAAGCACCGTGCCCATGGAAAATTTGGCCTGGTGCACGGTGGTCGGCACCGTCACTCGGCCGAGTACGTCAATGGCGCCTTGGTGCACGTGGGTTTGCACCTGGGAGATCTGCGCAGCGCTCAGGCCTTCACGCTGCATCACGTCCAGCAGCGCATCGGCAGCAGGATGGGTGTGGCGACAGGAGGCGTGGAATTTGAACGAGGTTTCCACCAGCGCCCAACGGCTGCCCAGCTCGGAAGACAATTTGCCCGGTTGGGCATCACTGGACATACCGGCCGCCAAGCCTTGCTCACCTTCAAGGATATTGCGCGCGCCGGTCAGCCCATCGGCCGTAAGGTAAGCCGCCAGCAAGCCGTCCGCCGCCGCCTTGGCCGTGTGCAGTTGCTTGGAGTCCGCGGCATCGCGCAGAAACTCCCACAGCCCGGCAGCCTGGGTGCCGGCGCTGCCGAGCAGGTTGATGAATTGTTCTTCGTTGAAGTCGAGCAACTTGCCCACCGCGACCGCCGCCGCCAGGGTGCCGACCGTGGCCGTGGTGTGGAAGATGCGGTAGTGGGAGCGGCCCATGAACTCACCGATGCGAATCCCGGCCTCATAGCCGGCTACAGAAGCCAGCAACAGCTCACGGCCAGACTTGCCGAGGTCCTGGGCAGCCGCCAATGCAGCGGGAAACACCACGGTGGCCGGGTGCAGCACGGAGCTGTTGTGCAGGTCATCCTGCTCCACCAGATGTGAGGAAGCGGCGTTGACCAGTGCGGCAAAATACGCGCTGGTGCCGGTGCCGTTGACGATCACCTGGGCCGGGCCGCTGCTCGGGCCCATCTTCTGCGCGTAGCGTTCAAACAGCGGGATCGGGTGCGCGCCTTGGCTGGCCAAGGCGGACGCGAGCCAATCCAGGTACAGTTCTTCGGTGCGCGCCAGCACGGGCTCGGGCAATTGTGAGTACGTCAGCTCGGCCAGGAATCGGCACAGGGCTTGGGTAGGGCTCATGCTCAGGCCCTCAGAAGCTACGTGGCAATTCGAGCAAATGCTCGGCCACGTAGGACAGGATCAGGTTGGTGGAGATCGGCGCCACCTGGTACAGGCGGGTTTCGCGGAACTTGCGCTCCACGTCGTACTCGCAGGCAAAGCCGAAGCCGCCGTGGGTTTGCAGGCAGGCATTGGCCGCTTCCCAGGACGCCTTGGCCGCCAGGTACTTGGCCATGTTGGCACTGGCCCCGGCGTTCTTGCCGCTGTCGTATTCCTCGCAGGCACGCCAGCGCATCAGGTCGGCCGCTTCGATCTCGATATGCGCCTCGGCAATCGGGAACTGCACGCCCTGGTTCTGCCCGATGGGCCGGCCAAACACCACACGGTCGCGGGCATAGGCGCTGGCCTTTTCGATGAACCAGCGGCCGTCACCGATGCACTCGGCGGCAATCAGCGTGCGCTCGGCATTCAGGCCATCAAGGATGTATTTGAAGCCCTTGCCCTCCTCGCCAATCAGGCTGTCCAGGGGCAGCTCCAGGTTGTCGAAGAACAGCTCGTTGGTCTCGTGGTTGACCATATTGGCGATGGGCTGCACGGTCAGGCCGTTGCCAATGGCCTGGCGCAGGTCCACCAGGAAGATCGACATGCCTTCGGATTTTTTCTTTACGTCGGCCAAGGACGTGGTGCGTGCCAGCAGAATCATCAGGTCGGAATGCTGTACCCGTGAGATCCAGACTTTCTGGCCGTTGATCACGTACTTGTCGCCGCGCTTGATCGCCGTGGTCTTGATCTTGGTGGTGTCGGTGCCGGTAGTGGGTTCGGTGACGGCCATCGACTGCAAGCGCAATTCACCGCTGGCCAGCTTGGGCAGGTAGTAACGTTTTTGCGCCTCGCTGCCATGACGCAGCAGGGTGAACATGTTGTACATCTGGCCGTGCACGGTGCCCGAGTTGCCGCCGCAGCGGTTGACTTCCTCAAGGATCACCGAGGCTTCGGCCAGGCCCAGGCCGGAACCGCCGTATTCCTCGGGGATCATTGCCGACAGCCAGCCAGCATCGGTCAGGGCCTTGACGAAGGCTTCGGGGAAGCCTTTTTCTTCATCGATCTTGCGCCAGTAAGCGGCATCGAACTCGGCGCACAAGGCGCGCACGCCGTCGCGGATCGCATTGAGTTCTTCGTTGTCATGGGCATTCATTTACGGCTCTCCGCCTGTTGTTATCGGGTTATTCGAAATGCACTTGGGCGGTCTGCGCCAGGCCTTCAGTGTCGCCAGCCCAGAGTTCTGCGACGCCGGTGGCGGTGATGCGCCCGCCGACCTCAAAAGGCTGTGGCGCAATCAGTGGGCGCACGCCGCGATAGGCAAAGCGGCGCAAGGTCGCCTCAGGGTGCGCTCGGCAAAACGCACGCAGGTTCAAGGTGGCGATCAGCGGGCCATGCACCACCAGGCCGGCATAGCCTTCGGTGCCGGTGACATAGGGGTAGTCGTAGTGGATGCGGTGGCCGTTGAACGTGACGGCGCTGTAGCGGAACAACAGGGTCGGCGTCGGCTCGACGGCCTCTGTCCATTCGCCCCGGGCCAGCGCGTCGCCGCTGCCAGGCTTGGGTGGCGTGGGTTCGCGGTAGACGATGTCCTGCTCCTCGCGGATGGCCAGGCGCCCTTCCTGGGAGTAGTCATGACGCACGGTGACAAATAGCAGTGAGCCGGTGCGCCCGGTCTTTTCTTCGACCTGGGTGATGGTCGACACGCGCGTAGCCGCCTCGCCAGCCCGCAGTGGGTGCAGAAATTCAAGACGCCCACCGGCCCACATGCGATTGCGGTTATCGGCCGGCGGCAGGAACCCGCCGCGTGCCGGGTGGCCGTCGCTGCCCAACGCCACCTCCGGCAGCGGGTCCTGGAAAAAGCACCATTGCCACAACGCAGGCACAGCGTCGCCGTCGGCAGGCACCTCTTCACCTAATGTGGCGGCGATGCGCTTGAGCAGGTTATGGCTCAGGTGGTCGTAGGCGGTCTCACTTCGGCCGATCCAATCAGTGGCGCTCATCGGGTGCAGGTCCTCAGGCAGTGGGTGTCTGCCGAGGATCATGCAAGGGCCAGCCCGTTCTGAGAATTTGCATTTCAATAAACCAGCGTTCGGTTATGCTGAATGCCAATTTAATTGGAAAACACCGCACATCCCTGTGGGAGCGGGCTTGCTCGCGAAAGCGCAGTGTCAGTCACTGAATACATTGCTGATACACCGCTTTCGCGAGCAAGCCCGCTCCCACATTTGGGTCTTCATTGTGATGAGGTTTGGTGTTTATACCGGGAGCCTTGCATGCACTTCGATCTCGCCGACCTGCGCCTGTTTATCCATATCGCCGAATCCCCCAGCCTCACTCAGGGTGCCAAGCGCGCCTTCCTGTCGCCGGCTGCCGCCAGTGCGCGGATCAAGGCCCTGGAAGGACAGCTCGACACGCGCCTGTTGTACCGCGACAGCCGGGGCGTGGAAATCACTCCGGCAGGCGAGCGCCTGTTACACCATGCGCGGTTGATCATGCGCCAGGTGGATTACCTCAAAAGCGAGTTCACCCAATACGGCGTGGATTCGGCCGGGCATATCCGTATCTTCGCCAACACCACGGCGGTCACCGAGTTTTTGCCGGAAGTCCTGGCAGGCTTTCTGTCACAGCGCCCGGGCGTCACCGTCGACCTGCAGGAACGCCTGTCACGAGACATCGTGCGCGGGGTGCTCGATGGCACCAGTGACATGGGTATCATCGCCGGCCCCGTGGAAGCCTCCGGCCTGCAAGTGTTGCATTTCAGCACCGATGAACTGGTGCTGATGGTGCCCGTCGGGCATGCCTTGGCCGAACTGCCTTCGGTCACCCTCGAGCAGACCCTGGCGTATCAGCATATCGGCCTGCATGAAGGCAGCACGCTGTTGAGTTTCCTGCGTGAACACGTCGAGCGTCTGGGCAAGCAATTGTCGCTGCGTATCCAGGTCTCGAGCTTCGAGGCGATCTGCCGGATGGTCGAGGCCGGCGTGGGCATTGGCATCATTCCAGAGTCCGCCGCCCTGCGTCACAGCCGCACCATGCAGCTGGTGACGGTGAAACTGGACGAGCCCTGGGCGATTCGCGAGCGCAGCATCCTGGTACGCGAGCTGGAAGCGCTGCCGGGGACCATACGCGCCCTGATCGCCACGTTGATGCCTGCCCCCCTGGGCAAATCCTGATGTTTTTATAAGCGGCCGTTAACAGTCTTTGACAGTTTCCCGACAAAGCACTCAAAGATTCTCAGCACCCGCCGCCCTAGCATTCCAGCATCCAAATCATCATTCGGGTGCTCTTGATGTTTCGCAGACTGCGCGGTATTCCGCTATTGGGTTGCCTGTTGGGCAGTATCGGTTGCCACTCGCAACCGCCTGCCCCGCCGCCGATTCAAAAAGGTGATTACGGCGCAATCATCCGCTACCTGCAAACCCGCATTCCCCAGGAGATGGCGCGGGACAATGTGGCGGGATTGTCGATTGCCCTGGTCAATGGCCAGGAGCTGATCTGGGCCCGCGGCTTTGGCTTGGCTGACAAAGACCTGGGGGTGCCGGTCACGCCCAATACCGCGTTTCGCGCCGGTGGCATCTCCAAGCTGCTGACCGCCACGGCGGCGCTGCAACTGGTGGAGCAGCAACACCTGGCGCTGGATGCGCCGATCCAGCAGACCCTGCGTGAGTTCTACGTACGCTCCCGCTTTCACAGCGACCAGGCCGAGGCGGATCGAGCGATCACCTTGCGGCGCTTGCTCAGCCATCAATCCGGCTTGCCCAGCGAGCACCTGCGCGACCTGCGCAGCACCTATGCCATGGGGCAGATGCCGATGCGTGTGTCGGGTGTGTGGCTGAGCAGCCTGCCGGGTTCCCAGGTGGCGTATTCCAACCTTGGCTATGCCTTGGTGGGCGCCGCCATTGAGCGTAGCAGCGGCAAAAGCTTCGAAGCCCAGTTACAAAGCAGCCTGCTCACACCCTTGCGAATGAACCAGTCCAGTTTCCTGGGTACCGGTGCGCAAATGAGCTATCGCGCCCACGGCTACGAGGATGGCAAGGCCAGCACCGACCCCCAGGTGCGTGACCTCGCCGCCGGTGGCCTGTGGACCAGCCCCAAAGACCTCAGCCGCTACGTGCGCATGCTGTTTGCCAAGGGCACCTACAAGGGCCGTCAGATCCTCGGCAGCGCTTCTATCGATGCCATGTTTACCCAGCAAAACACCGGCAACGCCTTGGATTTCGACTGCCAGATGGGCTTGGGCTGGTTCTTGGCGCCCTGTGGTGACGAGCCCATCGGCCCCGGTGTGCGCACCTACCAGCACAGCGGTGGCGGCGACGACTTCGTGGCCCAGTTGACCCTGCTGCCGGATCAGCAACTGGCCGTGGTCATCATGGCCAACGACAGCAACGCCGAAGACATGGTGGTGTCGCTGACCACCGACAGCCTGCGCCTGATGCTCCAGGCTCAGACCGGCAAGCCCGTATGCGCCGACGACTGCCAGGCCCCCAGCCACGGCCTCAAGCTGCGCCATGTACCGGCGGCGGTGGATCGCAAGCGCCTGGCCGGCTTCTACGCGACCGCCTGGGGCGTGTTCCGCATCAGGGATGAGCATGCCCGTTTGAGCGGTGAACTGGCCGGCTACGATTTCCAGCTATTGCGTGATGAGCAAGGCTGGCTGCGGGCGCAGAAAAAGATACTGGGGTTCTGGCGCAAGGACCTCGGCGATTTGCGCCGCGTGCAGCTGGATGTGCTCACGGTACAAGGCCGCCAAATGCTCACCGCCCGCAGCCACGGCCAACGCATTGCCATCGGCGAGCGCATCGAGCCGCCGCCCTTGTCCGCCGCGTGGGCCAACACGGTCGGCACCTACCAGGTGCTCAGCAGCCATGAACCCGACGCGCCATTGAGTGGCATCAGCGTGCGCCAGGAGGACGGTTTCCTGGTGATTCGCGGCCAATTAAACGGCGAGCCGCTGACCGACTACATCCTGCTGCCCATCGACAACGCCCATGCGGTGCTGGCCGGCAACGGCTACGGCCTGGGCGATACCGTCAGCCGCCAGGTCAACGGCCTGAGTGCTTCGGGCTACTCGTTCAAACGCACCCATTCACCCCACACACCCTTGAACCTCTAACCAGGAAAACACCCTGATGCACTCAAAAAACCTGTGCCTGTCATTGACCTCACTGTGCCTGCTCGCCGCCGCCGATACGGCGCTTGCCGAAGACTGGCAATACAGCCTCAAGGCCGGCATGGCCAACGCACCCCGCTACAGTGGCAGCGACGAACGTATGACGGCGCCTGTGCTCGGCGGCAAAATCATCAGCCCCTGGGGCGTCTTTCTCGACACTGATACGGGCTTGGGCTGGGGTTACGAAGGTGATGCCCTGAGCTTCAGCGCATACGTTGGCGCAAGCGATTCGCGCAAGGATAAAAATGAAAGCATGCATGCCGGCTCCAAACGCCTCAAAGGCATGGGCGAGATCAAGTCACGTCCGCAATTGGGGGTAAGTACCGCCTACAACCTCGGCGGTGTGATCATCGGCGCCACCCTGGAACATGCGCTTGAAGAAGATAAACACAAGGAAACCGGCAAGGCTTTTACCCACCTGGAGTTGAGCCTGGGTACCCATCTCTATGAAGGCCGCTACGGCTCCGTCGATGCCGCCATCAACAGCCACTTCGGTGACCGCAACTACCTGCAAACCTGGTACGGCGTGACTGCCGACCAGGCCACCCGCAGCCGCTTCAAGGAATACAAGGCAAGTGCCGGCAATATCAGCAATGGCATGAACCTCTCATGGAGCGTGCCGATCAACGAACACACGCAGTTCTCGACCTTGCTCGATGTGCAATACCTGGCGAATGAAGCAGGCAAGAGCCCGATTGTGGAGCAGCGGCTGCAGGCGTCGGTGTTGGGGGAGCTGCAGTACACCTTCTGATCTGACTTGCCCTCTGTAGGAGCGAGCTTGCTCGCGAAAAACTCGCAGGCGCCGCGTTTATCCAGAAAACACGCGTTATCGTTGAGGTTCTTCGCGAGCAAGCTCGCTCCTACAGGATGGCATGGGGGCAAACCGCCTTACTCTGCATAGGCCCACGTCATTCGAAACGACGCCCCGCCCCACTCCGAATCCTGCACTTCCACCTGCCCGCCATGCCACTGGCTGACACGCTTGACCAGCGCCAGACCCAGGCCAAATCCGCCTGTGCGGCGGTCGCGGCTGGCGTCAAGGCGCAGGAAGGGTTCGAATATCTTGGTGCGACCCTCCAGCGGTACCCCCGGCCCATCGTCGTTGACCCGCACTTCGTAACCGCTGCCAAACTTGACCAGCGACACTTCCACGCGACGATCGGCATAACGAATCGCGTTGCGCAGCAGGTTGATCACGGCCCGCGCCATAAAGCGTGGCTCGATCTGGATAACGTCCACCTCGCAGGTGCGCAACGACAACTGCACCCCTTCTGCTTCGGCCTCCAGGGCCACGCTGCCGATCACACTGTCGAGCCAACTGTGGGCCTCGATTTGCTCGCGGGTGACCTGGGTAGCGCCTGGCTCAAGGCTGGCATAGGTCAACAGCTCGGAGACCATTTCTTCCAGTTCACCGAGGTCGGCGTACATGTCGTTGATCAACGCTCGGCTTTGCCGTGGGTCACTCTGCTGCCTGAGCTGGTCCAGCTCGAATGACAGCCGCGCAATCGGCGTGCGCAATTCGTGGGAGACCGCGTTGGTGAGTTCGCGCTGGTTGGCGATCAAACCTTCGATGCGCTCGGCCATCTGGTTGAAGTGCCCGGCCAGTGAGCGCACGGTGGAGCGACTCGGCAGCAAGATGCGCGAGCCCAGGTCATTGTCACCGAAACGTTGCGCTGCCAGGCGGATGTGCTCCAGGTCGCGCCAGTGTGGACGCACCCAGAAATACAGGACGATGGCCAGGCTCACGCCCAGGAAGCCATAGGCCCACAGGTATAACCACTTGGGTTCTTCCGGCAATCTGATTTCGAGCAGTTGCGGGCCGTCGTCGATAGGCGCGAGAAATTTCATGAAGTCTTCGCGCACCACCACCTGGTCAGCCGCCAGGAGTTTCTGTTCCCGTTCGCTCAAATCCTGGGTGTCGCGCTGCACCAATTTGAGCCGCAAGCCGTAATGCGGTTGCAGCTCGTCCAGGCGTGCCTGGCGTGCCTCTGCCTGCACGGGGCGCAGTTGCTCCACCAGGGCCCAGGCCGGGCCGCGCAGGGCTTCACGGTTATAGGTTTCGTTGGACTCGGGCATGTAGGCGTCCAGGCCGTAGTTGACCAACCAGATCGACCCGGCCAGACCGAGCGCGAGAATCAAATAGAGGCGCAGATACAAGCGCAGCATCTACACCTCCCACGCGAACGGATTGAACAGGTAGCCCTTGCCCCAGATGGTCTTGATGCACACCGGCTCGCGGGGGTTGTCATTGAGCTTGCCGCGCAGTTTGCTGATGTACACGTCTACGCTGCGGTTCAGGCCGTCAAAAGCGATGCCGCGCATGCGGTTGAGGATGTCGTCGCGAGAGAGAATCTTGCCCGCGCTGCTGGCCAGCAACCACAGCAACTCGAATTCCATGGTGGTGAGGTCAATGGTCTCGCCGCCCAGGCGGACCACCCGGCAACTGCGATCAATCGACAAGCGGCCAAATTCCAGGGCACCGCGCACGGTGGGCTCGGGCACTTGACGGCGCTGCAGCGCACGCAGGCGCGCCAACAACACCGGCGGTTTGATCGGCTTGATCACGTAGTCGTCAGCACCGGACTCAAGGCCAAGGATATGGTCCAGGTCATCTTCCTTGGCGGTGAGGATCACGATGGGCGTGTCCGACACGTTGCGAATCTCGCGGCAGACATGCAGCCCGCTCTGACCCGGCAGCATCAGATCGAGCACGACGATCTTCGGCTTGAAATCCAGGAACGCCGCCAAGGCTTCATCACCCCGGTACACCACCCGTACCTCGAAACCATGCTGCGACAGAAAATGCGAGACCAGCCCTGCCAGCTTTTCATCGTCCTCAACGAGCAAGACCTTGCCCAGACCCAGGTTTTCCATAAGTTCTCAGTGTGGATGCGCGGATTGAAATGGGGCCATTATAGGTGGCAAGCTGGCCGACAGATGTGGCTGACCAGTCCACAGCGAAGAAGCTTCATGCTTTTAAGAGTTTTTAACAAATAGCCTGCACTTTTTAACGCCATTGACAGGGAGTTCTATGCGCAAGGATTACCTGGCGTTCTTCATTTCGCTGTTCCTTTCACGGCTGGCCGACCAGGTTTTGCTGTTTATCGTGCCCCTGATCGTATTCCAGACCACTCAAAGCGTGTCGTGGGCGGGGCTGGCGTTTTTTGTCGAGTCACTGCCGCGCTACCTGGCTTTTCCGGTGTGCGGGGCATTGTGCGACAGGTTTTCACCGGTGCGTATCCTGCATATCAGCCAAGTGTATCGGGCCGTGGCCTGCGTGGTGGCGATGGCGCTGTATGGGCTGTTCGACGGTATCCATTGGCTGGTCATGCTGTCCGCGGTATGCGGCGTGTTGACCACCCAGGGCATCATGGCGCGGGAAGTGGTGATGCCGCATATCTTCGAGCATTACACCTACGCCAAGACCTTGTCCTATTCGCAGATCGCCGACCAGAGCGGGCTGGTGCTCGGGCCATTGGTGGCGGCGCTGATGCTGGAAGTCTGGGCGTGGCCTTGGGTGGTGCTGGGGGTCGCCGTGCTGTTTGTGCTGGCGGACCTGGCGATGCTGATCTGGCAGCGCCACACCACGGTGGACCTGCACATCCATGAACAACAGCCGGGTAACTGGCTGCAACCCCTGCGCACCGCTTTTGGCCACATCCTCAACCGGGTGGAGTTGAAACGCATCATCGTCCTGGCGGTCGGTGTGAACCTGATGGTCGGCGTGACGCTGGCCACCTCGGCTGCCATGGTCACCGGCCACTACGCAGCGGGCAAAGACACCTATGCCCTGCTGCAAGCCGCCGGGGCGCTGGTGACCATCGCGATTCTGTTCTACCTGGCGCATTCATCACTGAAGCTGAAGGTACTGGGCGGGTTGTCGTACTCGATGATCACCGTCGGCGCGCTGATCACAGCGCTCAGCCCCGGCGTGTGGGCCTACGCGGTGGGGTTCCTGCTGCTGACCGGCTTTGACAAGATGTTCAACGTGTACCTGCGCAGCACCCGACAACGGGTGATTCCGGTGCAGGACTTCGGCAAGACAGTCGGCGTGATGACCTTGCTCAACAACCTGGCCCAGCCCTTGGCGGGCTTGATGATTGCCGTGCTGGCAGCACCCTTGGGCACGCCAACGGTGATCCTGCTGCTGGCGGGGATCACCGCGTTGATCGGTGTGGCCGTGGCCTCAGGCTGGCACGCCACTGTGAAAGCGGAACTCGACGTCGGGTGATTCGATCAGGTCCTGCTCGGTGGCTCGCACCCGGTCGATCACCTGGGCGATGTCCTTGGCGTCGCCGTACTGGTAAGCCAGCTTCAAGTAACCCTGGAAGTGCCGCGCCTCGCTTTTGAGCAAGCCGAAGTAGAACTTGCCGAGTTCTTCGTCCAAATGCGGCACCAGCGCTTCGAAACGCTCGCAACTGCGTGCTTCGATAAAGGCGCCCACCACCAGGGTGTCTACCAGCTTGACCGGCTCATGGCTGCGCACCACCTTGCGCAAACCCGAGGCATAACGGCCGGCGTGCAGTTGACGCAGTTCGACCTTGCGCTTTTTCATCAGGCGCATGACCTGCTCGTGGTGCACCAACTCTTCGCGGGCCAGGCGCGACATCATGTTGATCAGGTCAACGTGGCCGTAGTACTTGGCCATCAGGCTCAAGGCGGTGCTGGCGGCTTTGAATTCGCAGTTCTTGTGGTCGATCAGCAGGGTTTCCTGATCGGCCAACGCGGCCTGGACCCAGGCATCGGGGGTGCGGCAGCCGAGGAATTCATGGATTTCGGGCAGGTTCATCGGGCTCACGGGCAAAGGATCACAAAAGGGCGCCGATTATACCGACCCCGTCGCAGACCACCAGCCACCGGCCTTGATATGTATCAACATGACGGCTGCCGGCCAGCAACTATAGTTATCCAACGCCCGCCCTTTTGGAGATCCCGACCATGCAAGCCATCCGCAGCATCCTGGTGGTCATCGAACCCGAGCATTCGGAAAGCCTGGCCCTCAAGCGTGCCAAGCTGATTGCCAAAGTGACCGACGCGCACCTGCACTTGCTGGTCTGTGACAAGAAGCACGAGCATTCGGCGCTGCTGAGCCTGCTCAAGGAAGGCTTGAAAGAAGACGGCTACAGCGTCACCACCGAGCAGGCCTGGAACGACAGCCTGCATGAAACCATCATCGATGTGCAGCAAGCCGAAGGCTGTGGCCTGGTGATCAAACAGCACTTCCCCGACAACCCTCTGAAAAAAGCCCTGCTGACCCCGGCGGACTGGAAGTTGCTGCGCTATTGCCCGACGCCGGTGTTGCTGGTCAAGACCGCCACCCCTTGGGCAGGCGGCGTGATCCTGGCGGCCATCGATGTGGGCAACGCCGACGGCGAACACCGCTCGCTGCATAATTCGATCATCGACCATGGCTTTGATATCGCCAGCCTCGCCAAAGCGCAGTTGCATGTGATCAGTGCTCACCCCTCGCCCATGCTGTCGGCGGCAGACCCGACCTTTCAGCTCAAGGAAACCATCGAGGCGCGCTATCGCGAGCAATGCAAGGCCTTCCAGGCCGAGTTCGACGTGGACGACAGGCACCTGCATATCGAGGAAGGCCCCGCCGATGTGCTGATCCCCCATATTGCCCATCGCTTGCAGGCGGCGGTGACCATTATCGGCACGGTGGCACGCACGGGGATTTCCGGCGCGTTGATCGGCAATACGGCGGAGGTGGTGCTGGATGCGGTGCAAAGCGATGTGCTGGTGCTTAAACCGCAGACGCTCATGGACCATCTGCAAGAGCTGGCGACCAAGCCCTGACACCGACCTTCAGGCAATGTGGATCAAATGTGGGAGCTGGCTTGCCTGCGATTGCGGTGGGTCAGCTGGCGCATTTGCTCCTGATACACCGCTATCGCAGGCAAGCCAGCTCCCACATTGACCTCGCCAGTCAATTAACCCAGCGCATCTTTCAAGAACCCAGGCGCGATATAGCGCTGGTAATGCGCCTCGGACAAGATAAAGAACTCGCGATCAATGGCATCGCGCAGTTCAGGCAGCGCCCAGTCGCGAAACTCCGGCAACAGCACCATGCCGTACGCCTCCAGGTTATTGATCACCCGGGCCCCACGGGCGATCAACTGGTAGGCCCAACAATACTCGGACTGGTGTGGCACAAAGCGAATCTTGCGTTGCTCCAACTGCCCGCGCAGTGTCTTGGGGTCGAAAACCTCCACTTTGCCGGCCATGACCTGCACCAACAGCTGCTCAAGCCTGAGCCAGACCGCACGCTTTTCTTCTTCGTTATAGCCGTTCCACTGGATCACTTCATGGTGAAAGCGCTTGCATCCACGGCACACGAGATCGCCGTAGACCGTAGAGCACAGGCCGACGCAGGGGGTCTTGATGGTTTGGTTGGGCATGGGCAGCAACACGCAAATCAGCGAAACAGTGCGCCATGTTAGCCCTTTGTCTAAGGTTGATCACCCAGCAAACTTGAGTAGGCAACTTACCTTTAGATTTTTTTTGCCGTAGAATCACCCGGCCTTGTAAGGCGCCAATAATCCGCTGGAAGCTGTTTTCAAAGCGTCACGAGCACAGTCGTTCCTTCAGAACGGTGTTGGCGCAGGTTCGACCCGGTAGGTCAGAGCCCGCGCCAACCCTCATCAGCTCCGTTCTGCAGGCGTAAAACTTTGAAAGCAGCTTCTGTAAGAAATGGCGGCAGCGCTGGCTTTGCGGCCCAAAAAGCCCCCGAGCGCATGCGTGCCGTTCATTTCTGGATGAGCGTCCCGTGGGACCACTGATGAGGGTAATAACTGTGCTTGAAGCCTACCGCAAACATATCGAAGAGCGTGCCGCACTGGGTATCGTTCCCCAGCCGCTTAACGCCGAACAAACCGCAGGCCTGGTCGAGCTGCTGAAAAATCCTCCGGCTGGCGAAGAAGAATTCCTCGTTGACCTGATCACCAACCGCATTCCACCAGGCGTTGACGAAGCCGCTTACGTCAAGGCCGGTTTCCTGTCTGCCCTGGCCAAGGGCGAAGCCACTTCCCCCCTGATCGACAAGAAACGCGCTGTTGAACTGCTCGGCACCATGCAAGGCGGCTACAACATCGTGACATTGGTCGAGCTGCTGGACGACGCCGAACTGGCGCCCGTCGCGGCCGCCCAACTCAAGCACACCCTGCTGATGTTCGATGCGTTCCACGACGTCGCCGAAAAAGCCCGCAACGGCAACGAGCACGCCAAAGGCGTGATCCAGTCCTGGGCTGACGGCGAGTGGTTCCGCAACCGCCCTACCCTGGCCGACAAGATCAGCCTGCGCGTCTTCAAGGTCACCGGCGAAACCAACACCGACGACCTGTCGCCTGCGCCTGATGCCTGGTCCCGTCCTGACATCCCGCTGCACGCCCTGGCCATGCTGAAAATGGCGCGTGAAGGCATCGTGCCGGACGAGCAAGGCAAGACCGGCCCGATGAAGCAGATCGAAGAGATGCGCGGCCAAGGCTTCCCGATCGCCTACGTCGGTGACGTGGTCGGTACCGGTTCGTCGCGTAAATCGGCAACCAACTCGGTATTGTGGTTCTTCGGTGACGACGTGCCTTACGTGCCGAACAAGCGTGCTGGCGGTTTCTGCTTCGGCAGCAAGATCGCTCCGATCTTCTACAACACCATGGAAGATGCTGGCGCACTGCCAATCGAATTCGACGTTACCAACATGAACATGGGCGACGTGATCGACCTGTACCCGCATGCTGGCAAAGTCTGCAAGCACGGCACCGACGAAGTCCTGACCACCTTCGAAATGAAGACCCCGGTGCTGTTGGACGAAGTTCGCGCCGGCGGCCGTATCCCGCTGATCATCGGCCGTGGCCTGACCGACAAGGCACGCGCTGAGCTGGGCCTGGGCCCTACCGACCTGTTCAAGCTGCCTGAAGCGCCTGTCGACACCGGCAAGGGCTTCACCCTGGCGCAGAAAATGGTCGGCAAGGCCTGTGGCCTGCCAGAAGGCAAAGGCGTTCGTCCAGGCACCTACTGCGAGCCGAAGATGACCACCGTGGGGTCCCAGGACACCACCGGCCCAATGACCCGTGATGAACTCAAAGACCTGGCGTGCCTGGGCTTCTCGACCGACCTGGTGATGCAGTCCTTCTGCCACACCGCGGCTTACCCCAAGCCGATCGACGTGACCACCCACCACACCCTGCCTGACTTCATCATGACCCGTGGCGGTGTATCGCTGCGTCCAGGCGACGGCATCATCCACAGCTGGCTGAACCGCATGCTGCTGCCGGACACCGTCGGTACCGGTGGCGACTCCCACACCCGTTTCCCGATGGGCATCTCGTTCCCGGCCGGTTCTGGCCTGGTCGCGTTCGCCGCAGCCACTGGCGTAATGCCACTGGACATGCCGGAATCGATTCTGGTGCGCTTCAAAGGCAAGATGAAACCTGGCATCACCCTGCGTGACCTGGTGCATGCCATTCCTTACTACGCGATCCAGGCTGGCCTGCTGACCGTAGAGAAGAAAGGCAAGAAGAACGCCTTCTCTGGCCGCATCCTGGAAATCGAAGGCCTGAACGACCTGACGCTGGAACAGGCTTTCGAGCTGTCCGACGCCTCGGCTGAACGTTCGGCTGCCGGTTGCACCATCAAGCTGTCCAAAGAGTCCGTCACCGAGTACCTGAACTCCAACATCACCCTGCTGCGCTGGATGATCGGCGAAGGCTACGGCGATGCACGCACCCTGGAACGTCGCGCCCAAGCGATGGAAGCCTGGGTTGCCAACCCGGAGTTGATGGAAGCCGATGCCGACGCCGAATACGCCGAAATCATCGAAATCGATCTGTCGGAAATCAACGAGCCGATCCTCTGCGCGCCAAACGACCCGGACGACGCCCGTCTGCTGTCCAGCGTCGCTGGCGAGAAGATCGACGAAGTGTTCATCGGTTCGTGCATGACCAACATCGGCCACTTCCGCGCTGCCGGTAAGCTGCTGGAGCAGGTCAAGGGCCAGTTGCCGACTCGTCTGTGGCTGTCGCCGCCGACCAAGATGGACGCTCACCAACTGACCGAAGAAGGCTACTACGGCATCTACGGCAAGGCTGGCGCACGTATGGAAATGCCAGGCTGCTCGCTGTGCATGGGCAACCAGGCACGCGTTGAGCCGAACTCCACCGTCGTGTCGACCTCGACCCGTAACTTCCCGAACCGCCTGGGTGATGGTGCAAACGTCTACCTGGCATCGGCTGAGCTGGCTGCCGTGGCCTCTACCCTGGGCCGCCTGCCAACCGTCGAAGAGTACATGGGCTACGCAGCGAAACTGGACACCATGGCCAGTGACGTCTACCGCTACCTGAACTTCGACCAGATCGCTGAGTTCCGCAAGATCGCAGCAAGCGCCAACATCCCGGTGATTCAAGCCTAACGGTGTGTTGATGTGAAAGGCGCCGCGTATCGCAAGGTACGCGGCGTTTTTTTGCGTGCGCCAAAAGGGTAACGGATGTCAATCCAGGCTCCCGCTCCCCCTTAAAGAGTTGTATCAGACTGAAAAGTACTGGCCGCCGACAGCCTTTGCACGACGACCTACCAGATCAGGTAGTTGTCCCTCTACGCCTTGAAGGCTAAAACTCTCTACACCCTGACGCCTGTATCACGGAACCCACCAGCTCTGGATGTACTTCGCGCTGTAAGCCGTACCCCTTAATAAAAAAAACAAACCCTGCCCTCGACACCCAAGCCCGGTGCCAGGGGCGCTCTCGCCTGTTTTTTGTGCTGACTGGAGGTGTGTTATGTCGCGTAGCCAATATGTGATCAAGAAAATCTTCAAGCATTATTCGGTGTCGGTGGAACACATCGGCGATGCGCCTGATAGAAAGAACGTCCTGTTGGTCAACGGCGCCATGGCCACGACGTCGGCCTTTGCCCGTACCAGTAAATGCCTGGCCGAACACTTCAACGTGGTGCTGTTTGACTTGCCGTTCGCTGGAAACTCCCGCGCTCACAACCCTGACCGGTGCCTGGTGACCAAGGACGACGAAGTCCAGATCCTGCTGGCATTGATCGAGCGCTTCAACATTCACCACTTGGTTTCCGTGTCCTGGGGTGGCCTGTCCACCCTGCTGGCACTTGCCAAAAATCCAGACAGCGTTGAAAGCTCAGTGGTGATGTCGTTTGCGCCTGGCCTCAACGCGCCGATGCTCGATTACGTCAGCGGGGCGCAGGCACTCATGGCCCGGGATGACAACGCAGGGATCGGCCATTTGCTCAACCAGACGCTGGGCAAGCATCTCCCGGCTCGACTCAAGACCGCCAATCAACAGCATATGGCGCAGTTGATCAACGCCGAGCAGCATCAAGCGCGCTTCCATATCGAACAGGCACTCAAGCTCAATGAAGGGGCCTACTTGCCGCAACTCTCGAACATTGACAGTCATGTGCACTTCCTGAATGGCGCCTGGGACGAATACACCAGCGCCATGGACGTGCAGTCCTTCAAGCAGTACATCCGCGATTGCAGCTTCTCCATTGCCCAGAGCAGCGGACATTTTCTGGACCTGGAGTCCAAGGCCGCGGCCAACGGCGTGCACCGCGCGTTGCTCGGGCATTTGCTGAGGGCATGCGATGCCCAGCCAGGGGCGTTTTGCGAGCAGTCGGCTCAACGAGCGCGGCTGAGCTTTGCCTAAATACTTTTCAACAAGGACGTGGATGATGCGAGTAATCATGGTTGCCATCGGCTCGGCCGGTGACGTTTTTCCCTTTATCGGCCTGGGGGCTGCCCTGACTGTGCGCGGTCATCAGGTCACCTTGTGCAGCATGCCGACGTTTCAGCGCGCCATTGAGGCGCAGGGGCTGAACTTCGTGCCGTTATGCGATGAGGCGACCTACAGCGCCGCCATGGGCGATCCCCTATTGTGGGACCCGAAGACCTCATTCGCCGTATTGTGGCAAGCCATCGCCGGCCTGCTGGAACCCGTCTACGACTATGTAACCACTCACAATACCGACGATACGGTGGTTGTCGGCTCACTATGGGCCTTGGGGGCACGTATCGCCCATGAAAAATACGGCATCCCTTATCTGTCCGTCCAAGTGTCGCCATCCACGTTGCTTTCTGCACATTTGCCGCCCGTGCACCCCACCTTCAATGTGTCGCGGCGCTTGCCATTGACTCTGCGCAAGCTGCTCTGGCGCGGGATCGAATACCTGAGCCTGGACCGTACCTGTGCTCCCCAAATCAACGCACTACGCCACAAACATGGGCTACCAGGCGTGGTGAAGAACATCTTCAGTCAATGGATGCATGCGCCCCAAGGGGTGATATGCCTGTTCCCCGAATGGTTCGCCCCCGCACAGAAAGACTGGCCACAGCCTTTGCACATGGCCGGTTTCCCTCTGTTCGACGGTGGCGCCCCTGGGCTCGATGAGCCCACACGAGCCTTTCTGGTTGCCGGAGCGCCCCCTATTGTCTTCACTCAAGGCTCCACTGAGCACTTTGACCAGCAGTTTTATCGTTTCGCCCTGGCAGCGCTGCACAGGGTCGGTGCCCGCGGCATTTTTCTGACCGGTGATCGACCGCTCTTCACGGACCTGCCGCCCACCGTGATACAGCGCCCGTTTTCGCCGATGAGTTCGCTGTTGCCCCACGCGGCCGGTCTGGTCCACCCCGGCGGCATTGGCGCCATGAGCCAGGCGCTGGCGGCCGGCATTGCGCAGATTGTGCTGCCTATCGCTCATGACCAGTTCGATAACGCCGAACGCCTGGTGCGCATGGGATGCGGCATACGCCTTGCCCTACCGTTAAACAAACAGGACCTGGACGATGCGATCACAACGCTCTTGCACGACAGCCGGCTGCAAACGGCCTGTCGTCGAGCGAGCAGCCTGATGCCCTGCGACGCTGCCTCTTGTGAAACAGCGGTCAACGCCATTGAGCAGTGCCACGCGCGGCATTCAATGCCTCGCCTGCGCCAGGCCTCATAAACCACGAACGTCCAAGTGTAAGCACCGTGCCAGAGCGGTCGGGAAGCCTCGGCAAAGTTTGACAGAAATAGCTTGTGGGCTAGATTGCCAAGAATGCAGTAATCGAGGCGACTGTCCATGGAGAAGGAAAACGACCTCATTCGTTGGTGGGATTGCTTACGCATCGAGATGTGCAAGCAACAGGATGAGACTCAAGTGTTAGCGCTTCTGGAGCGTGAAGTGTTGCAACTGGGGTTCGAGTACTACGCCTATGGCGTACGTCACCTGACCCCTTTTACACGCCCCAGAACCGAGATATGCGGGTCCTACCCCGCAAGCTGGCTGGCACATTACGAGAAGCAAAACTACGCGGCTGTCGATCCGTCAATCCTTAGTGGCTTGCGCTCTACCGAGATGGTGGTATGGAACGACGCACTGTTTGATAACAGCCGCACGCTGTGGCAGGAAGCTCGGGACTGGGGCTTGTGCATCGGCGCCACACTGCCGCTTCGAAGCCACGACCGTTCACTGCGGGTACTGTCCGTGGCTCGGCGCCAAGACATTATTTCGCAGGCTGAAAACAACGAGATTCAAGTGCGCCTGCGCTGCATCCTTGAACGGGTGACACTGCGCCTGACAGACCTGGGTGATAGCGAACGCGCCCACCAATCGGTCTGCCTGAGCCGGCGTGAGCGGGAGATCCTGCAGTGGACCGCCGACGGCAAGAGTTCAGGAGAAATTGCGCTGATCCTCACTATTTCCGTCAACACCGTAAACTTTCACCTCAAAGCCATTCAGAAGAAATTCGGCGCTGGCAACAAAACACTGGCGGCAGCCTACGCCGCTGCACAGGGCCTTATCTAGGGCCCGACAATTGCGATAAGGACATCCAATGATCAGCATCATCACCCGTCGTCACCATGAACTGTCTGCAACGCTTGAGGACGACCTGGGCCGCTACCGACACGAAGTTTTCATCCAGCAATTGGGCTGGCAACTGGATTCCACGCACGCCCGGCCCCAACGCGAATTCGACCAGTTCGACCACGCGGATGCTCGTCATATCCTCGCCCTGGATGCCGAGCACCAAGTCTGCGGTTGCGCGCGGCTCTTGCCGACCACGCAACCTTATCTGCTGGCGCAAGTGTTCGGTTTTCTGTGCGACCAGCCAACCCCGCGAAGCAGCGACACCTGGGAGGTGTCGCGTTTTGCCGCGCGCGCCCTGGAGGAAGGCACCTTACCGATGCGCGTCTGGTGGAACAGCCTGAACCATGCCTGGAGCCAGGGCGCCAATCGGGTAGTGGCGGTGACCACACCCGCGCTGGAACGTTATTTTCTCAGGCATGGCGTGCAGTTGAGCCGCCTCGGTTCTCCGCAACGCGTGAATAAAGACCATGTGGTAGCGCTGAGTTTTCCGGCCTGGCAGAAAAACGGCCAAATCGCGTTACACGCAGAGTCGGCCGTTGCCTAGCGATGGGTGATCCCCACCTGTGCTTAAAGCCGGGGCATCGGCTGCGAACGCCTCAGGGAATCAGCGAGTAAATCAGTGAGGAAATGGCCACCAGACCGACCAGCGTCACGAACACATTCGAGGCCTGCCCCCGGTACTTGGCCATGGCCGGGACCTTGCGGATCGCGTACATCGGCATCAGGAACAGTATCGACGCGATGATCGGCCCGCCCAGGGTCTCGATCATGCCAAGGATGCTCGGGTTGAGCGTGGCGACGATCCAGCACACCACCAACATGAAGGCGGCGGTCATGCGGTCCAGGGTCTTGGGTGCCGGGCGGCGGCCAGTCTTGACCACCAGGCCCTTGAGGCCCTCGCTGGCGCCGATGTAGTGGCCCAGGAACGACTTGGCAATCGCCACGAACGCAATCAACGGCGCGGCAAAGGCAATCGTCGGGTTATCGAAGTGGTTGGCCAGGTACGACAGGATCGACAGGTTCTGCGCTTTCGCTTCGGCCAACTGCGCGGGCGACAGGGTCAGCACGCAACTGAACACGAAGAACAGCACCATCGCCACCATCAGCAAGTGCGCGCGGGACAGGATCTGCGAGCTGCGCTCGTCGGCGTGTGCGCCGTACTGGCGCTTCTGGTCCACCGCGAAGGCCGAGATGATCGGTGAATGGTTGAACGAGAACACCATCACCGGAATCGCCAGCCACAGCGTGTTGAGCAGCGCCGAGGGTGCCGGCACTTCGCTGGCGGTGCTGAGAATGCCGCCATTCCAGTGCGGTACCAGGTACACCGCCAGGAACAGCAAGGCCACAATAAACGGGTACACCATCAAGCTCATGGCCTTGACGATCACTTGCTCACCGCAACGCACCACGGCCAGCAGACCCAAGATCAACACAAACGCCAGGATGGCCCGGGGCGGCGGCAGGATATGCAGCTGGTGCTCCATGAAGCTGCTGACGGTATTGGTCAGCGCCACGCTGTAGATCAGCAGGATCGGGAAGATCGCAAAGAAGTACAGCAAGGTGATCAGTGCACCGGCCTTGATACCGAAATGCTCTTCAACCACATCGGTAATGTCGGAACCTTCACGGCCGGACAGCACGAAACGGGTCAGCCCACGGTGGGCAAAGAACGTCATCGGGAAGGCCAGCAACGCCAGGATCACCAGCGGCCAGAAGCCCCCCAGGCCCGCGTTGATAGGCAGGAACAAAGTACCGGCGCCAATGGCGGTACCGAATAGCCCGAGCATCCAGGTAGTGTCCTGGCGGCTCCAGCTTGTGAGCGTTGCAGGTGTCGTTGCATAGCGTTCGTCGACGCTATTGGCCTGATCATTCATCCGGTGGGATCTCCGCATTCACACGGCCAGCACGAGTCAGAAAAACCTGACAGGCAGCGCCCTGGCCGAAACAAGGGCCGGATTGTCCGGGATTCTCTTGGAGAAGCAAAGACTTAGCTGAGGAATGGTTAGGCGGAGCAGCTGGTCAAGTGGCCGCCCCCGTGAAGGTTTTGGATGGCTGAAACGTCGTACAAACATTACGTCTAAGTTTTAATAGGCCACCTATTGCGAGAAGAGTCCGACAACAAGTTCAGAAGCAGCCCGCTTCAAAATCATATTCTTAGTCATACAACCCCTCAACTGTTACAGGACCATACATAGCTATTGAGCACGCGTAAATTCACACACTAATATCTTCGCGCACTGACCGACAAAGACGATAACAACACTTAACCAACCAGTAAGGAGTTTGATAATGCGAAGATTCACCCTTGCTTTTACCGGCCTGTTTTTCGCGGGTTTATTAGGCGCGCCGTCAAGTTACGCGAAACCGGTTGAGGCTGATGTTCGTGCCCTGGCCTCTTCGCCTCAATGGTTGACCACCAAGGTTTATATAGAGGGCGAGCCAGAAAACGACGTCAAGGCCAAATACCCCGGCGTGGTCGGAATCTCAATGTGGGACCCGCAACGCAATCGTTACGAATTTTTCTACACCGATACAGGGCGCTCGAAACACCCTGATGGCGGGGGCGGTTATTTCCTGGTCACTGGCGACAAGCAGACCCACATCCTGGTGCCCGACCTTGGCCCGCATCGCACCATCGTCAGAAGGCTGGAAAAATTGGACAACACCGAATTCACCTATTCTCGTGAAGTCCCTCGCGACATGGTAGCGACCAACCCTCCCGTTAGAATCTATGTGGTACATGCGCCTTACACGGGACCAATAAAGACTCAGATGTCAAACTAGTTAAACACCCAATTTATATCCAGCCATAAAGAACCAATAACAAACGAGGCACTTGTGATGAATCCATACGCTTCATTCAGATATCTACTCATGCCTGCACTGCTGGTAGCCGTACTGTTGCCCAGCGCAACCACGGTACAGGCCAACACGACACTGCCCACCAAAAGCATCGCCGCCACGTCCGATAACACCGTCATGTTGACCGTGTTTCTTAAACACGATCAATCACGCCCGCTGGGCGAATTGAAAGCCCAACTGGCCAAGCAAGAATTTCACAAGGTCTTCCCGCCGGAAGGTGTCGAAGTCGTCAGTTGGAATATCACCATGGGCATCGGGCAAGTCATCGTGCTGCGTTTACCGGCGTCTCGCCTGGCTCAAGTCAACCTGGCCATCGAGAACACGGCGTGGGGTGTCTACAAGACGGAATTCTTCCCGACCTACGATTTCATGCCGATCGCACAAAGAGAGCGGGCCCAGGCACGGCAACCGGGGACTACTCAGTAGCTGGCGCGACAGCGAAGGAGCCTGGGTGCGCGGGTTTGGGTTGCGCAGCCAGGTTTGACGTATCCGGAAATCTTGCAGGAGGTCAGCGCAATAACGGGTAGGTTCGGCGCATACTCATGCTCTCAAACCCTTCAGGAAGAGCCTTGCGATGCCCACCACTGTTCTGGTCCTGGTTGAAACCATCAACGAATACCTGCAAATCATCGAGAGCAACGACTTTCATGTGATCCTGGCGCCGACGCCTACTGAACGCGCCCAAGCGATCAAGACCCATGGGGGGCAGATTCAGGCCGTGCTGACCCGCGGGCCGCTTGGGTTGTATGCCGAAGAGATCGCCGCGTTGCCATTACTGGAGATCATCTGCGTGATTGGCGCCGGCTACGAACATGTGGACCTGCAAGCGGCAAGCAACCGCGGGATAGTGGTGACTAACGGTGCCGGCGTGAACGCACCCTCGGTGGCTGATCACGCCATGGCGTTGCTGTTGTCACTGGTGCGCGGGATTCCTCAGACCGACGCCGCTGTTCGCCGCAGCGAGTGGCCGAAGGTCATGCGCCCTTCCCTGGCCGGCAAACAACTGGGCATTCTCGGGCTGGGGGCCGTGGGCATGGAAATCGCCAAGCGCGCCGCCCTCGGGTTTGGCATGGAAGTGAGCTATCACAACCGCCAACCTCGCGATGACGTGGATTACACCTACTGCTCAACGGCCGTCGAACTGGCGCGCACTTCGGACTTCCTGATCCTGGCCACGCCCGGTGGGGCCGGCACTCGCCATCTGATCGATAAACATGCGCTGGATGCGTTGGGGCCCAATGGCTATCTGGTGAACATTGGCCGCGGCAGCGTAGTGGTGACCGCCGACCTGGTCGCCGCGCTGGAGCAGCGCCGCATCGGCGGCGCCGCGCTGGACGTGTTTGACGATGAGCCTGCAGTGCCCGATGCCCTCAAGCGCCTGAGCAATACCGTGCTGACGTCCCACGTGGCCGGCCTGTCCCCGGAAGCGGCCCATGACACGGTGCAGCGCGTCGCTGATAACCTGGTGGAATACTTTGCCGGCCGCCCCGTGCTTACACCGGTGACCTTGCCAGCGCCTGCAAAATGACCGATCAGGCACGCTGATCACCCTTCAACACGCTAACCTATTAAGCCGCCCCGGCCTTGTCGCTGGGCGGCTGTGCGCATTAGATTAGGAAATAGTCCAAGGCCTTTAGAATAAGCAGAAGGGATAAGCATGGCGCTGAACGACCAATCGACCCAGATTCGCCCAGGCGAAGAACTTGATGCCAGCCTGATCGATCCCTACCTCAAAGCTCATATTCCGGGCCTGAGCGGTACCGTCAAAATCAGCCAGTTCCCTGGTGGCGCGTCGAACCTGACTTACCTGCTGGAATACCCCGACCAGGAATTTGTTCTGCGTCGCCCGCCGTTTGGTCACAAGGCCAAGTCTGCCCACGACATGGGCCGCGAATACCGCATTCTCAACCAGCTCAAAGATGGCTTTCCGTACTGCCCCAAGGCTTATGTGCACTGCACCGATGAATCGGTGATCGGCGCCGAGTTCTATGTGATGGAGCGCGTCAACGGCATCATCCTGCGCTCCGACCTGCCGGCTGAGCTGGGCCTGGACGCCACCCGCACCGAGGCCTTGTGCAAGAGCTTTATCGACAAATTCGTCGAACTGCACCAGGTCGACTACCACGCCTGCGGCCTGGCCGACCTGGGCAAGCCCGAAGGCTACGTGGCGCGGCAGATTCGCGGCTGGGGCGAGCGCTATGAAAAAGCCCTGACGCCCGATGCGCCAAAATGGGAGGCGGTACGCGCCTGGCTCAACGACAAGATGCCTGCCGATCACTCCACCTCCAGCATCGTGCACAACGACTACCGCTTCGACAACGTGATCCTCGACCCGCACAACCCGATGCAGATCATCGGTGTGCTGGACTGGGAGCTGACCACCCTGGGCGACCCGTTGATGGACCTGGGCAACACCCTCGCCTACTGGATCGAGGCCGCGGACCCGGCACCGGTGCAACTGATGCGCCGCCAGCCGAGCAACGCCCCCGGTATGCTCACCCGCCGCCAGTTTGTCGACTACTACGCCGAGCGCTCCGGCATCCAGATCGACAATTTCGATTTCTATTACACCTACGGCCTGTTCCGCCTGGCCGGGATTGTGCAGCAGATCTACTACCGCTTCTTCCATGGCCAGACCCAGGACAAACGCTTCGCGCAGTTCATCCACATGAACAAACTGCTGGAGCAGATGAGCCTGAATGTCATCGGCAAATCAGCGCTCTGAGTGCAACTACAAGGAACCCTCATGTCCAAGACCAACCTGTTCGACCTCGATGGCAAGATTGCGTTTGTTTCCGGCGCCAGCCGTGGCATCGGTGAAGCCATCGCCAAGTTGCTGGCCCAGCAAGGCGCCCATGTGATTGTCTCCAGCCGTAAGCTGGAGGGTTGCCAGCACGTGGCCGATGCGATCATCGCCGAGGGCGGCAAAGCCACGGCCATTGCCTGCCATATTGGTGAAATGGAGCAGATCACCCAGGTGTTCGCCGGCATTCGTGAACAGTTCGGCCGCCTGGATATCCTGGTCAACAACGCCGCCACCAACCCGCAGTTCTGTAATGTACTGGACACCGACCTGGGCGCATTCCAGAAGACCGTTGACGTGAATATCCGTGGTTACTTCTTCATGTCGGTGGAAGCCGGCAAGCTGATGCGCGAGAACGGCGGCGGCAGCATCATCAACGTGGCCTCGATCAACGGCATCTCGCCGGGCGTGTTCCAGGGCATCTACTCGGTGACCAAGGCCGCCGTGATCAACATGACCAAGGTGTTTGCCAAGGAATGTGCGGCCTTTGGAATCCGTTGCAACGCGCTGCTGCCGGGCCTGACCGATACCAAGTTTGCCTCGGCGCTGGTCAAGAATGATTCCATCCTGAAAATGGCCCTGGCCCAGATCCCGCTCAAGCGCGTGGCCGACCCCAGCGAAATGGCTGGCGCGGTGCTGTACCTGGCCAGTGATGCGTCGAGCTATACCACTGGGGTTTCGCTGAATGTGGACGGTGGTTTCTTGTCCTGACGCCCCAGGCGCCATCGGTGGCAGACGGGGCTGAGCCGTCTGCCATCAGACTCAGACTCGCACGCCGCTCATATCGATCTTGAATAGCACCAGTTTGCCGTCTGGCAGGGTCGCGCCAATCACCTTGAACAGCCGCTGACGGTCCAGCGCATCCGCTACCTGTTGCCTGGCCCCTGGATCACTGCGGTCCAACTTCTTCAACACGCGTCTAACCCAGCCATCCTCCATCTGGAAATGCTCATAGACCCTCTGCATGCTGACATTGCGCGGTTTGGCATGCTTGACCTCAAGCACGTAGACATCGCCCGCGGGCCCTTTGAACACCAGATCGAAACCGTTTTGACCGCCACCGTAGGTTCCACCAGGGATGATTTGATAGCCATCATTGACCAGTAGTGCGCGGTACATCTTCTCATTGGCAAGCCCACGGCCCTTTGCATCCTGAATACTCAGCGTCTTCCAATGATCAAACAACGCTATTTCATCCGCGCGCCTTTGCCGATGGGGATAATGAAACTGGTCGTTGGCGGCCACTGCGTCGACATTGAACGAGCCCTCACGGCGTACCGCAACGGTGGCCATGCCTTGAAACGGATCAAACTGCACAATGCCCATGGGTAGGGCGAGGCCGTCGGCCTTGGCCTGTATCCCCTGTAACAGCCGACCATAGGGATAACCATGGGTCCAGATGTGCGTATCAATCTTGCGATCTTGCAGGTGCGCGGGTGCATTGCGGATAGCCGGGTTATCGAATGCAATCATCTGCCGCGCATACTGGCGCATGTAGCAGTACGTTTGCCTGTCCTGCGTCGACATCACCCCCTGGCTCATATCACTGATAACAGTGGTGTAGCCCAGAACCTTGCGGGCCGCGCGAATGATGGCGCCGATGCTGCCCAAGCGCATCTCGGGCACCCACGAAGCACGGCTGCCACCGGTATCCAGGTAAACACCCGGCGCATGGCTGTGTGCATTGGGAATCATCTGGTATTTATTTCTCGTGCTATCAAGATCGACGCGAACCACTACGCCCCCCACCTCCAGATAGCTGGCGATTGAGTCACCAGAGATCTGAATGATGCCGTCTTCGGTGATGGCCCCGCTTTGCTGCCACACCCCACGCGCGTCAGGTACGTAAAGTTTGTTATCGCCCGCTTTGAAGGACGCCAACGAGAACCGGGCATCGCCGTAGTAGCTCTGCCCGCCCATGACGTACTGTCTTTTCCCCTGGATAGCCGGCCCCGTCGTTGCGCCCCCACCTCGTGCATCGTAAAGCTGCAGATCCAACCGTGGATCCCGCGGCACGGGGGCGGCCATCGGCATCGACACCGGTGCACTGGCATGAGCCGCCGTCGTCACGCCGGTCCAGGTCCAAGTGCCACCCACTCTGCTGACAGCAGATGGGCTGGCCGCCAGTTGATGAGCCAAGCGCGGGTGATAAGTGCCGCTGGCCGGGTGATAGTCCACTTGCACTGTCTGCCCGGTATCCAGATCAATGTAACTGCGGCCGGCAGCCTGACGAACACCCTCGGCATTTGCGGGCCCAAGCGCATCGCCCGTTACCCACACTGCCTGCGGCGGCAGCGGCCCAGGCAGATCCAGCGCACTTATGTGCGCGCCCCCAAGCGCGTCGCCGTGCCCGGCGCGCTGCACGCCTTGATTCACAGGTTGAAGGGAAGGAACCAGACGGCCATAGTCCCTGACCATGACGGTGTCGGCACCCAAGCCGATACGTGAGGGTGATACATGCGCGGTCCTGGGTGATTGAGGTTTTTGCTGCATAAAAAATCCCTTTTCAATGATCTATCAAACTGAATCGGCACCGATAAACCGCAGTTGCGCAGACGTCACAGTGCGCTGGGGATCAGCGTCCGCTCCCCAGCAATCGCGACCTGCATCGTAATGAATACCTGACACCGTACCGTCCTCCAGCTCAAGGCCGACGATACGCAACTGACGCACCATCACGGTCGTCCACTGGCGAGAACGGCGCAGCGCACCCAGTACCTCATCGATGTTCGAATAACGGCAAGCATCCAGTTGCACGAGGCAGATCGCGCCCAGGTCCTGGCGAATGTCGTACTGCTCGCCCTGCAGGGTGTGTACGCTGACCTGTTCCAGCGGTATCGAAGGGTCTGTCACGGGAGGCAGCAACACTGTCACGCTGCCAACGGTCAGCGTGTCGTTGATCAGGGCGATATGCGCCCGCTCAATCAACTCGCCAAGACCGGCGGTATTGATCCGCCAGAACGACGCGTCCGCCGTTTTGGCCAACGCCCCCGGCGTGGACAGGGCAATCGTTGAGCCTGCGCTGGGCACGACCTCGTAGGTCGATGAGCGCCCCATCAGCGCATAAGGCCTCTGGTAATGGGGCGGTACAGGAATAACGACTTTCTGTTGCACCGATTGCAACCAGATGCCCTTGGCGCTGTGCGGTCGAAAAAACCCGTGCACGCCGGGCTTTTCTATCAAGGCAGAGCTGCCGTCGAAGGTCTTGAACCCGGGCGAGGCACGGTCTTGGATATAGGATTGCTGGGCCGCCTGCACGCGGTATGAGACGCCGTCATTCATGACCAGCACGAATCGGCAGTCCAGCGTCAAGGCCACCGCGATGATGTTTGAGGTCACGTTGGTGCGCGCCGAAGAACGATCGCTGGCATAGTGGGCGAGGACCAATTGGCTGCCGTCGATGAACCTGATGGTCAATCTCACGTCGCTGTAGGTCAGCGAATCGAAGTGTCCCCTCCTGCGCAGGGTCACGCGGTAATGGGCCAAGGCCTGGAGAATCTCCCGCGACGAATAGTCCACGTACAGCACGCACGCGGTGGTGTCGCCCTTGAGGCGAACATCGAGCACCTTTGCACCTGGCCCGCGTTCGACGAACCCACGCGTAGAACGCCCATGGGGCACCACGAACGTGCCAGCGCCCAACACCTTGTCCAGGCTGACGTCCTGGCCGCCCGCTCTCACGGCAACGGTGACGTTAGTGTCCTCGCTGCCCATCAACACCGGTTCAAGGATCGGCTCAAGCGTATAGCCGTCCTCCGTGAGAAACAGCAGGTTGTGCTTGTTCAAGCGGCGCAGCTCATCACTGGACGTATAGAGCCGCTCAAGCTTGATGACTTGCTCCGGCAGTTCGCCGTCCACGCCCCTCCACGCCACGATGACCAGCGCACAGCCCTGGATACGCCAACTGCTGATAGACGCCAACGGCCAGCGCATCTCAATCACAGAGCCCTCGGCCCAGTCCTGCTCATGCAATGTCACCGCGCCAGGGTTGCTGGCAATCACATAACGATCCTTGCCCGCCCCACCGTCCACCCAGGCGCCAGCGCCCAGCACAATCACTGTATCGTTGCCCTCTGCGGCTTCGATCCGATCGTTGTGACCGGCGGCGACCAGGGTATTGGCCTGTGCTGAACCCTTGACGTGGCTGGCTAGCCCGGTTGGGGTGTAGATATTTTCTATCGAGTCCAGGCTGATCGAAGGATAAGGCGGCGACTTGTCGATATCCTTGCGCCGCACCACAGTGCCCGCCTGCAGGTCGATGGCATACCCTGCCGTCCCGTCCTCATAAATTGTCGAGTTGGCCAGGTAAAGCGTATCGCTGCCCTCCTCGCCACGCAGCTCGCTGGCCGGGCTATTCGCATCGGTTTCGTCCAGTATGGCCGTCGGCATGTCATACCTGAACAGGTCGTTCTTGGCGCCCCCGGTGAGCTGCTTGTGGCCTTCACCGAAGCGGAAAATGTTCGGGTTGCCAGTCGAACCTTTGACCTTGTCATTACCTCCCCCCAGTTGCCAGAGCACAGCCGCATCCACGGCAGTACTGTCAAACACCGCACCCGGCAGACGGTCAACCGGGGTATTGGACGCATCGACTTCATCATCTTGGTCAATCACCGTGGGCTCTGTGGTATCGATGTACGGATCTTCACCCTCGGCCTCGTTCCAGCGGCGCTTCCAATGGCGGACTGGCCTCAACCGCACCTCAAACCCGCCATTGACCACCGCCTGCACGGTGCCTTTGAGCGCGCCTTTAAGCCAGGCATCGGCCTGCTCCTCCAGTTGCTGCGCATACTGTTGTTCCATCCGGGCCACGACGTACCGATCGCGTATGGCCCTCTCCTGCTCCTTGCCTTGAAAGGCCAACCAGCCCGCGTGCAGGCGCTCGAAGATACTCAGTTCGATGTAATCATCAATGTCATCCACCTGACGAACCGCAGCATAGAGTTGCGTGCCAAAGATCAGTACGGCAGCGGCGGCAATGCCCAGCGGGCCGGCCACGCTGAACCCGGCCAACGCAGCGGCACTCAGGGCCACAGCCACGCTGGCGCTCACAATACTGAAGCCGGCATTGACGTAATGGTCCATGGCTTCCTTGCCGGTACTCTTGGCTGCCTTGGCGAACGACTCCTTGGCATTGAGATAATCAAAGGGCAACGTCAGCACCAACGCAAACAGGCTGGCCCCCCGTCGCAGGGCCTGGCCAAGGCAACTGGTGCTGAAACCTGCAAATACCTTGCGACCGTTTTCCAGCAGCCGTCTGCCGAGTTTTTCCAGCGCCAGCTCCAGTGCAGCCCCTGTGAGGTTGGCCAATAACTCAGCGCCGGTGACCACCGACCTATTGATGTCGCCAGTTTTGATCGCCTCGGCCAAGGCGCTGATTGCGCTGTAATACCCGTAAGCTGCAAGCCCCGCGCCCATGACCGCCAGGCTTCGGCTTTTCTTCGGCTCGACCCAGCGAGGCATTCCCCCCAACTGCGCCGCTTGGTTGAGATTGGTTTTCTGTACTGAACGCAACAGGTTATCGAGCTTGCCGACTGCACCAGGATGTTCGTCTCCCGGCTTCGCCAACAGCAGAGGTGGTGCCTGTACCGAACGCAATGCCGCGAACTCGAATAACAGTGCGGCACTGTTGTCACTGACCGAGTCATTCCTGCGCAGACACCGATGCAGTCTGGATGCCGAGAATCGGATCGCATCAAGCAGCGTCTGGTCTGCTTCGCGTACCGCCAGGTGATGGGCCTTTACCGGTTTTCCCGCCATATAGGCCCCCATGGCGGCAAGGTCTCTACGCTGGACAGTCAGCTCGCCCACAACCAATGGCCCCAGGCTCTGATCCAGGGCAAGCAATGCTGCTTGCCTTTTTTTCGCAGGTGTTTCGATTGTCGCCATGCGTCCGCCTCCCTATGCCACGACGTAAACAGGGATAGTGGCGGCCAACAGGACCCAGGCAACGGTAGATGCTTATGCGTACCGGCAATTGACGCACAGATAGTTTGAGCCCATAGCGCAAGCGAGTAATCTTGGCGCGGAGTGAAGCCTTGGGATGAAACATGGAACTGCACGTGGTAATCAATGGCCGCAAGGACCTGGCCGAACAGCTCTACCAGCAGTTGCGCGAAGCCATCGCCACCGGGCGGCTGTCGGCAGGCGCACAGCTGCCCCCCAGCCGACTGCTCGCCGAACAACTGGGCATCTCGCGCAAGACCGTGTCGGACACCTACGCCACCTTGACCTACGAGGGCCTGCTGATTGGCAAGATCGGCCGCGGTACTTTCGTCAATGCCTGGGCGCCACAGCCCGACCGCGTGCAAACCGCCACCGACCTGGCGTGTGCCGCCAACCTGGGCAAATGGGCGGCACTGCCCTCACTTATGGGCCACCCCGCCCGCGAGGAGATCCTGCGCTACGAATTTATCGGTGGCGCGACGACACGCCACCAATTCCCACAGGATGAATGGCGGCGTTGCACCCAGGATGCGTTGCGTCGCATCGCCCAGAACAGTGGTTTTTACAGCCAGCCAGAAGGCGTGCCCGCCCTGCGCGATGCCATCGCCGGGCATATCGCGTTTTCCCGCGGGGTCAAATGCGGCGCCCGCGATATCGTGGTCACCAACGGGGCACAGCAGGCGCTGGACCTGCTTGCCCGCGTGGTGCTTGAACCCGGCAGCCTGGTCGCGATGGAAGACCCCGGCTACAGCCCCGCACGCCAATTGTTCGTCGCGATGGGCGCCCGCGTCGCCAGTGTTGCCGTCGACGAACAGGGCCTGCAGGTCGACCAGATCCCGGATGGCACGCGCCTGATCTATGTGACGCCGTCCCACCAGTTCCCCCTCGGCATGCCCATGAGCCAGGCGCGGCGCGAGGCCCTGCTGGACCGCGCCATTGCGCTCGGCGCGATCATCATCGAAGACGATTACGACAGCGAATTCCGCTACGAAGGCCGCCCCACCGACTCCCTGCAAAGCATGGATACCCGAGGCGTGGTCACCTACGTCGGCACCTTTTCCAAAACCCTGTCGCCGGAGTTGCGCCTGGGCTACGCGGTGCTGCCGCCGGCCATTTATGGTGCGGTGCTCAAGGCCAAGCAATTGACCGACCAGCACAGCGCTACCTTGCCGCAGTGGGCACTGGCCAAGTTCATCAGCGAAGGCTACCTGCTCAAGCATATTCGCCGCTGTCACGGGGTCTATGCGGGGCGTCGCGAACGCATCCTGCAGCGTCTGGCGGGCGATCTGTCGCCGTGGTTCGAGGCAGTACCGACGGTGGCGGGCTTTCACCTGGCGGCCCTGTGCAAGGTGCCGGTGAATATTCCATTGCTGATGGAACGGGCGCGCCAGGTTGAGGTGGGTTTATATCCCTTGGACGTGTTTTTTCACGACAAGCCGGTGCGCTCGGGGCTGATTCTGGGGTTCGGCGCCATCGAGACCCTGGACATCGACCCGGCGCTGGACAAGGTCCGCGATATTCTCCTGCAGATTGGCTAGGCAGTTTTCCGGCGCATTGGTCATTGGTGGCAAGCCGTCGGCGGCGTAGGGTGAAGCGGTCTTTCACCCGATGGAACCCTCATCATGAAACGCTTATTCGCTGCCACCCTGATGCTCGCCTCCCTCAGTGCATTTGCCCACGACCCGGTCTACAACAAGGAAACGCTCAAGGTGCTGCAAGAGCACGCCTTGACCAACGTGCCGGGCAAGAAAACCATCATGCTCACCGTGGACTACGCCCCCGGCCAGGCCACCGTGCCCCACAGCCACACCGGCACCGCCGTGGCTTATGTGCTCGAAGGCGAGATCACCTCGCGGGTCAATGATGAAAAGGCGATCACCTACAAAGCCGGGCAATCGTTCTACGAACCGGCCGGCTCGCGGCATTTTGAGTCAAGCAATGCCAGCCAGACCCAACCGGCCAAGCTGCTGGTGGTGATGGTGCTGGATGACAAAGCTGAGGTACTCACCCCGCTTCCCAAGTAATCAGCAACACCACAAAACCCATGTGGGAGCTGGCTTGCCTGCGATAGCGGTGGACCCGCCAGCTCATCTTTTACTGGCCCACCGTTATCGCAGGCAAGCCAGCTCCCACAGTTTTAACCGTATCTGGTCAGGGACGTTTGAACAGGTTGCGCTGGAGTTCAATGCGCTGGCGGCACTCACAACCCTCCAGATGATCATTGACCATTCCCATCGCCTGCATCAACGCATACATCGTGGTCGGGCCGACGAAGGTCCAGCCGCGTTTCTTCAGGGCCTTGGACAAGCGCACCGAAGCCGCTGAGGTCGGATTGGCCGTCCAGTAAGCAATGTCCACCACTGCCGGCCGCTCTTGCGCGCCGGGTTCGAACGCCCACAGCCAGCGCGCCAGCGAACCGGTCTCCTCCACCAGCTCACAGGCCCGGCGTGCGTTGTTGATGGCCGAGATGATTTTCGCCCGATTGCGCACGATGCCCGGCTCGCTCATCAACCGCTCGATGTCCGTCTCGCCGTACTGCGCCACCCGGCGAAAATCAAAACCCTCGAACGCCTGCCGAAAGTTTTCGCGCTTGCGCAGGATGGTGATCCACGCCATCCCCGCCTGAAACCCCTCCAGGCAGATCTTCTCGTACAGCGCGATGTCATCCGCCACCGGCACACCCCACTCGTGGTCGTGGTAATGCAGGTACGCAGGCGCTGCAGTGCGCCAGGCGCAATACATGCGCCCTGCTTCGTCGGTTGTCAGCCCTGATTGATCCATCCATCACCTCGTATGCCCAAGGCGATGATACGCAAAAAAAATTAATCCCCGCCAACCGCTCAAGCATCGTACTTACCGACCAACTGGTCAGACCGGGACCTGCCAACCGCCAAATATTTACTTGTGATTTGAAAAAACCCGAGCGTAGACTGGCCCCGCACTGGACTTACCGGTAAGACCACAACAATTAAGCCCTGGAACCACCAGGGCACCGAATAGAGATCCCTCCCATGCTCAGATGGTGCTCGCGTTCGATTTTCCTGCAAGTCGTGATTGGCCTGATACTCGGCATCGTCTGCGGCCTGGCCCTTCCCGAATTCTCCTCGCAACTCAAACCTTTGGGTGACGGCTTTATCAAGCTGATCAAAATGCTGATCGGCCTGATCGTGTTCTGCGTAGTGGTCAGCGGTATTTCCGGCGCGGGCGACTTGAAGAAGGTCGGACGCATCGGCCTCAAGTCGGTGATCTATTTTGAGATGCTGACCACCGTCGCCCTGGTGCTCGGCCTGATCATGGCCTTCAGCACCGGCATCGGCAGCGGCGCCAATATTCACCTGGAGCAACTCTCTTCCGCCGGTTTGAATGAACTGGCGGACAAGGGCCAGCACATCCGCGGCACCAGCCAGTTTCTGATGGAGTTGATCCCCAACTCGGTAGTCGGCGCCTTTGCCGATAATAACGTGCTGCAAGTGCTGTTGTTTTCGGTGTTGTTCGGCAGCGCGCTGAACCTGGTGGGCGAAGCGGCCAGCGGGATTTCGCGACTGATCAACGAATTGAGCCATGTGATCTTCCGCATCATGGGCATGATCGTGCGCCTGGCGCCGATTGGCGTATTCGGTGCCATCGCGTTCACCACCAGCACCTATGGCCTCGATTCACTGCAACACCTGGGCAGCCTGGTGGGGCTTTTCTACCTGACCTGTTTTGCCTTTGTGGCGGTGATCCTCGGGCTGGTGATGCGCCTGTCGGGCCTGCGCATGTTGCCGCTGCTCAAGTACCTGCGCGAAGAACTGCTGATCGTGATGGGCACCGCGTCGTCCGACGCGGTGTTGCCGCAGATCATGCGTAAACTGGAACACCTGGGCATCGGCAGCTCCACCGTGGGCCTGGTGATTCCCACCGGCTATTCGTTCAACCTCGACGGTTTTTCCATCTACCTGACCCTGGCTATCGTGTTTATCGCCAACGCCACCGGCACACCGCTGTCGATGACCGACTTGCTGACCATCCTCCTGGTATCGTTGATCACCTCCAAGGGCGCCCATGGCATTCCAGGCTCGGCATTGGTGATTCTGGCGGCAACGCTCACAGCGATTCCGGCGATTCCGGTGGTCGGCCTGGTGTTGGTGCTGGCCGTGGACTGGTTCATGGGCATCGGCCGTGCGCTGACCAACCTGATCGGCAACTGCGTGGCCACCGTGGCGATTGCACGCTGGGAAAAAGACATTGATATCCAGCGCGCCAACAAGGTGCTCGACGGCCAGCAAGGCTATGCCTTCCAGGCCAAGAAGCCGGTACTGCCGGCGCATCAGGAGTTCTAGGACAACACCCATCCAATGTGGGAGCTGGCTTGCCTGCGATAGCGGTGGGTCAGCGTCAACTGTAGTGCCTGACACTCAGTCATCGCAGGCAAGCCAGCTCCCACTTTGGACCTTCGCCAGACTGAATACTGTATGAGCAACATCAAGGAGCCTTCGACGTGATCAGCACTTCAACCGTCGTCAATTCAGTGGTAGAAAAACTGCGCGCCGCCTTGGCGCGAGGCCAGTGGCGCCGCGGTGAAATGCTGCCCGGTCAACGCGAACTGGCCGAACAGCTGGGCATCAGCCGCCCGAGCCTGCGCGAAGCGGTAATCGTGCTGGAGACCCTCGGCCTGGTGCGCTCCATGCCCGGCAAAGGCGTAGTCGTGCTGGAAACCAGCGTCAGCGAGCCGCAATCGAGCGACGCCGTGGCCGATGCCAGCCTCGAGGACATCCTGCAACTGCGCTACACCCTCGAACCCTTCATCGTCGGCCTGGTGGCCCAGTCCATCAGCAGCAAGGAAATCGGCCAACTGCGCCTGACCCTGATGGACATGCGCGAGGCCCTCGATGCCGGCGATGCCGAAGCCGGCATGAACGCCTATATCGACTTCCATGAAGAATTGTTCGCCCTGACCTCCAACCCGATCTTCCAGAACGTGGTGCAGCAAACCAGCACCGCGCTCAAACAAAGCGCCCAGGTACTGCGCAACTCGCCTGAACACCTGGCCGAACGCCTGCAAGAGAACGAGGCCGTGGTACGCGCCATCCGCAACAAGAACAGCGCCCTGGCCAGTGCCGAAATGCGTCGGCATATCCTGCAGGAAGGCCTGCGCATGGGCATTCGCTTGAATATCCCGGACGACCATCTGGGCAGTTGATTTTCGGAGACCGGCCATGAACGCTCACGCCCTGCAACGCGACTCCACCCTCACGTCCCTACGCTGGACGCCCGAAAAAAAGCCCTCGGTGGACGATATCTACCCACGCTTGTTCGACGCCATCCTTGAGCAACGCATTGCGCCCGCCAGCCGCTTCACCGAAGAAGGCCTGGGCGAACTCTTTGGCGTGAGCCGCAGCGTGATTCGCCGAGTGCTCGCCAAGCTGTCCCATCAGCAAGTGGTCATCCTGCGCCCCAACCAGCGCGCCCAGGTCGCCGCGCCGGATGCCCAGCACACACGGCAGATTCTGGAAGCACGGCGCCTCACCGAAATGACCGTGGTGCAACTGGCCTGCGCTCAGGCCACAGCGATGCAGATTCGCCAACTGCGCGAGCTGATTGCACAGGAGCGCGACGCCATTGAGCGTGACCAACGGGGGCCGGCGATCCGGTTTTCGGGAGAGTTTCATCTGCAACTGGCGCACATGGCAGGCAATGCGCCGTTGGCGCAGTTTCTCAACAGCCTGGTGCCGTTGACGTCGTTGATCATTGCGCAATTTGAAGTAAAAGCCTGCACCTATTGCGCGTGGCAGGAGCATGTGGCGATTGTGGATGCCGTGGAACAGCGCGACGCTCACACGGCCGTCGCCCTGATGACCCAGCACCTGGATCACCTGGAAACCCGACTACTCAAACACCACTGACGCCAAGTGAGTAAAGTTAAAACTGTGGGAGCTGGCTTGCCTGCGATAGCGGTGTATCAGTGACCAAATTATTAACTGACCCGCCGCTATCGCAGGCAAGCCAGCTCCCACATTGATCGCATTCCAGATCAAATAAAAAAGCCCCCGCATCTCAGGATGCGGGGGCTTTTGGTTTAGCGAGGCATCAAGCCGGTTGCACCACCGACTGACCGCTCAACGCCAGGTCCAGCAACTCACGGTTGGCCACCGCGTACATGGCGTAGTCCGTGCCCACTGCGGCACGAATTTCCACCATCATGGCACGCCAGCGATCCGCCATGTCCTGATGCTGCTCAAGCCACAGGGCCACGCGGGCTTCCATGTCTTGTGGCGCATCGGCCATTTGCAGGACCGAAATGGTGATCGCCCGTTGCTGCCAGTCCACGTCGTCGCGGAAGGCTTCGCGGGCCTGGGCTTGCCAGTTGTTGGCCACTGGCAGATCGCTGATCTGCTGCAGGTACCAAGGCAGGTCCAGGGCGCTGCCGACGGCGAAGTAGGCCTTGGCCACTTCGGCGGCGTCATGCCCGGTCACGTCGGCGGCTTCGATGATCGGCAGCAAGGTGTACAGGTGGGTAGTGCCTGCAACCATGCGCGCCAACAACTCTGGTACGCCGGCCTGGGTGTAGGCCTGGTAGCGGTTCTGCCAGCCTTCGCGGGTCGGGCCTTCCAGCAGTTCGTCGAGCTTGAGGCCCAGCGCCGCCAGGTGCGGACCGAAGTGCGCGGTGTCGCGCCCGGCGTCTTGCTCGTTGCGACGGCTGCGCAAGAACCAGCGCGTAGCACGACGGCCCAGGCGCATCAGTTCATCCATGAGCTCCAGTTGCACGTCAGCGGAAACCTGGTGGTCCAGGGCTTCAATCTGACGGAACCAGTGCGGGAGATGGAAGATGTCCCGCACGATCACATACGCGCCCGCCACGTTCGCTGGGCTCATACCGGTCGACTCTTTGAGTCGCTGCACGAAGGTGATGCCCATGTGGTTGACCAGGTCGTTGGCGATCTGGGTGCTGACGATCTCGCGCTTCAGACGATGGCGACGCATGGCTTCGCCGAACTTGGCCACCAGGCTCGGTGGGAACGCGGTCTCCATGTCACGGGTCAGGTACTCGTCATCCGGTACCAGCGACTTGAGCAACGCTTCCTTGAGGTCGATCTTGCTGTACGAGATCAGCACCGACAGCTCCGGACGGGTCAGCCCCTTGCCGGAAGAGGCGCGTTCAGTAAGCTGTTCCTCGGTCGGCAGGTACTCGATGGCACGGTCCAGCTTGCCACGGCCTTCCAGGTCGCTCATCAGGCGCTTGTACTCGGCAGCACGCTCGTAAGCCTTGCGCGCAGCCAGGGACAGGGCCTGGGTCTGCTTGTAGTTGTTGCCCAACACCAGGTTGCCAACTTCGTCGGTCATGCTCGCCAGCAACTGGTTGCGCTGCTTGTCGGTCATGTCACCGGCCTGCACCACTTCGTTGAGCAGGATCTTGATGTTCACTTCGTGGTCGGAGCAATCCACGCCACCGGCGTTGTCGATGAAGTCGGTGTTGGAACCGCCGCCATTGAGACCGAATTCCACACGGCCCAGTTGGGTCATGCCCAGGTTGCCGCCCTCGCCCACCACCTTGCAGCGCAGTTCGTTGCCGTTCACGCGCAGCGCGTCGTTGGCCTTGTCGCCCACGTCGGCATGGCTTTCGGTGCTGGCCTTGACGTAGGTACCGATACCGCCGTTCCACAACAGGTCCACCGGCGCCTTGAGCAAGGCGTTGAGCAGTTCGGTCGGGGTCAGCTTATCGGCCTGGATGTCGAAGCGTTCTTTCATCTGTGGCGAGATGGCAATGCTTTTCGCGCTGCGCGAGAAGATACCGCCACCTTCGGACATGATGCTGGTGTCGTAGTCGGTCCAGGCCGAACGCGGCAGTTCGAACAAACGCTTGCGCTCGACGAAGCTGGTGGCCGGGTTCGGGTTCGGGTCGACGAAGATATGCAGATGGTTGAAGGCTGCGACCAGTTGCAGTTTGTCCGACATCAACAAGCCGTTACCGAACACGTCACCGGCCATATCGCCGACGCCTACCACAGTGATGCTGTCTTCCTGCACGTTGATGCCGCGCTCACGGAAGTGACGCTGTACACCTACCCATGCGCCCTTGGCGGTGATGCCCATTTTCTTGTGGTCGTAACCAGCCGAACCACCGGAGGCGAACGCATCGCCCAGCCAGAAGCCGTAGTCGATGGCAATGCCGTTGGCGATGTCGGAGAAGGTTGCAGTGCCCTTGTCCGCCGCTACCACCAGGTACGGGTCATCGTCGTCATGACGCACGACGTTGGCCGGCGGCACCAGGGCGCCGTCTTTCAGGTTGTCGGTGATGTCCAACAGGCCGGAGATGAAGATGCGGTAGCAGGCGATGCCTTCGGCCGCGATCTCGTCCCGGCTGCCGCCCAATGGCAGGCGACGCGGCAGGAAGCCGCCCTTGGCGCCCACCGGCACGATTACCGAGTTCTTCACTTGCTGGGCTTTTACCAGGCCAAGCACTTCGGTGCGGAAGTCTTCTTCACGGTCAGACCAGCGCAGGCCGCCACGAGCGACGTTGCCGAAGCGCAGGTGCACGCCCTCGACCCGTGGCGAGTACACGAAGATTTCAAACTTCGGCACTGGCTTGGGCAGCTCGGGGATGGCACGCGGGTCGAACTTGAAGCTGAAGTACGACTTGTTCTGGCCGTTGGCATCGGTCTGGTAGAAGTTGGTGCGCAGGGTGGCCTTGATCAGGTCCAGGTAGCGACGCAGGATGCGGTCTTCGTTGAGCACCTGAACGTCGTCCAGAGCCGTGAGAATCGCTTGTTCCAGGCGTTGCTGCTTGTCTTCCAGGTCGTCGGCAGTGAGCTTGCGCGCCAGGTAGAAGCGGGTCTTGAACAGCCGGGTCAACTCGCGGGCGATGTCGGTGTGGTTGTTCAGGGTGCTGGCGATGTAACCCAGGTCGAAGCCCAGGCGAATCTGCTTCAGGTAACGGGCATAGGCACGCAGCAGCGCCACGTCGCGCCATGGCAGGCCGGCGGTGAGGACCAGGCGGTTGAACGCATCGTTCTCGGCATCGCCATGCACGATGTGCACGAACGCATCCTGCAGGGTGTCGTTGAGCTGCTGGATATCCAGGTTCACGCCTTCGGCGGCGATGAACGCAAAATCATGAATCCAGAACTCACGGCCATTGGCATGGCGCAGGCGATACGGAAACTCGCCCAGCACGCGCAGGCCGAGGTTTTCCAGGATCGGCAGTACGTCGGACAGCGCCAGCGGGGTGTCAGCGTGGTAGAGCTTGCAATGCAGCTCACGCTGACCGGAGACCTGGCCCAGCGGCTGATAGAAGCTCATCACCAGCGGGTTGGCTTCGGTCAGGCTGTTGAGGTGCTGCATGTCGACCACAGCCGAATGCGCAGCGAAACGCTCGCGGTAGCCGGCCGGGAAGCCCTTAGGGAAATCCGCCAGCACGTTGGTGCCCTGGGCTTCGCCGAAGCTTTCCACGACCAGACTGGCGTAGTCGTCCTGCCAGCTGCGGCAGGCCTGCACCACTTCTTTTTCCAGTTGCAGCGGGTCGATGTCCAGGCGGTTCTTCGGGTCAACTCGCAGAATCAGTTGCACACGGGCAAGGACGGACTCGGAGAAGAAGGTCCAGAACTCGCAGTCCGAGGCTTTCAGACGGTCCATCAGCACTTGCTGGATCTTCTGGCGCACTTCGGTGGAGTAGATGTCGCGTGGCACGTACGCCAGGCAGTAGCAGAAACGACCGTAGGGGTCTTTGCGCAGGAACACGCGGATCTTGTTGCGCTCCTGGATCTGCACGATTGACATCACGGTGCTGAACAGCTCGTCGACTGGAGTCTGGAACAGGTCGTCACGGGGCAATACTTCCACCACCTGGGCAAGTTCTTTACCCAGGTGCGCCTTGGCCTGGAAGCCCGAACGACGTTCGATTTCCGCGACCTTGCGGCGGATGTAAGGGATCACCCGCACGCTTTCGCCGTACACCGAGGAGGTGTACAGGCCCATGAAACGGTGTTCCTTGATGACCTTGCCGTCGGCGCTGATCTCGCGGATCGACACGTAGTCCGGGTAGGCCGGACGGTGCACGCGGCTTGGGTGGGCGGCCTTGGCGAACGACAGTACGGTCGGCTCGCGCAGGTAGGCCACCGCGTAGTCCTCGATGCGCAGGTCTTCGGCGGTGAGGCCGGCGCGCAGCAGCTTGGTCAGACCGAGGAAGGAGCTGGCGTCATATTCGATATGACCGCCGTCCGCCTCGTCACGTACCACGAACTCTTCGTAGCCCAGGAAGGTGAAGTGGTTGCCCACCAGCCATTCGAGGAAGTTCTTGATCTCGGCTTTTTCTTCGCCGTCAATGGCGAACGCGCTGGCGTCGATACCGGCGAGCAGGTCCTGAACCTTGGCTTTCATCGGTTCGAAATCGGCCACGGCTACGCGCACTTCGCCCAGTACCTGCTCAAGCTCTTTGCTCAGCACGTTCAGTTCGGCGGCGTTGGCGCAGCGGTCGATCTCCAGGTACATCAGCGATTCTTGCAGGATGCCGTCGCCCTGGGTGCCCTTGGGCAGGATTTCCAGCAGCTCGCCCTTGTTGCCACGACGCACGCTGAGCACGGTGGTTTGCAAGGTATGGATGCTGTAGCCACGGCGATTCAGCTCGGTGCGTACCGAGTCGACCAGAAAGGGCAGGTCATGGTGCAGCACTTCGACCGCAGTATGAGTCGATTGCCAGCCATGACGCTCATAATCGGGGTTGTAGACCCGCACTTGCGGTTGGGTGTGATCAAAGCGCTCAAGCAGGCGCCAGGCAGACAGGGTGCAACCGGCCAGGTCGGAAAGGCGACGCTGGGTCAGTTCGTCCAGAGAAATGATGCCGAAGAATTGCTCAGCGAACAGCGCCACTTGTGGCAGTGCCTGTTCGCTGATGTGCTGCGCCAGTGCCGCTTGCAGTTGGTGCTGGAAGTCGGCCTTGCTGGCTGCGGTGAAGAACGCCATCTGTGGTACTCCGCTTGGGCTTGTTATTGATGAAAGCGTCGCGTGTTATCCCCTTGCGGGGAGACCGTCAGCTCTGTTCGCTGGTGTGCTGACAAGCACCTTAAACGAATCAGGGTGACAGGTGGGTGAAGCTGGACAGGACAGTCAGGTCACATACAACTTCCATACGGCATGCCATTGGCCAGATGACGATACGACGGGCAGGTCAGGCGCCTGGCACAGGGCACATCCGTTGCGCAGCTTAACGAGTGTAGGAAGAACGCTGCTTGCGACGCTGCGACATATTCGGTCATCGGTAAGCAGGGTGTCGGTTGCAACTTGGGCAACCTAGGATTTTCGGTAGAAAATCTTGCTACTTTGCACACCATCAGTACCAGAAATGACCGATCCGGCCCGTCAGGTCATGCACAAGTTCCGACACAGGATGAAGCACAAAATTCGCCGCAGTGGCACAATTGCCCTCCCCAACACAGGATTGCCCCATGCTGCAGCTGAAAACCGACGCCCTGATGGCCACTCCGTGCGACGACGAAGAAGACAACATGGCCATGCTTTGCTGTCACGGCAAGAACGGCGAAATGTTCATGCTCACCCGTTACCCGGATGAAGACGAAGTGGAGCTGACCTGGGATTACGAGCCTTCGACCCTCGATGGGCTGAAAGTGACGCTGGGCGACACCACCTTATTGATCGAACTGGCGGCCGGCGATGCAGATGCCTTGGGCGGCAAGGACCAGTTGGAGATCACCCACAGCACCGCTGCGGCAGACATGGCCGAAGTGCAGGAAACGCTGCAGAACATCCTCACAGGCACCGGCACTTTCATTCGGATCTGAATGCACCGAAGACCCCATGTGGGAGCTGGCTTGCCTGCAATGCAGGCGGTGGGGTCTTTCAGCCAGACCGAGTTGAGGCCATCGCAGGCAAGCCAGCTCCCACAGTGACCGTGCTTTACCAGCCCAGACGCTTGCTATCCCATGGGTTTTGCTAAAAATACCCATCAAGCCGTTAGTCGCCGCACCCCGCGATGCATTAAAGTAAACGCCCCAGGCCCGGTGTTCTGTCACAACACCCAGGCTCATCTTTCCAGGAACCGTCATCGATGGAACATCGTGAAGCGCTGCTTGCGCTGCGAACCTTTCTTTCTACGCAGATTCTCGGCCAGGAAAAACTCATCGATCGCCTGCTGATCGCCCTGCTCGCCGACGGCCATATGCTGGTCGAAGGCGCACCGGGGCTGGCCAAGACCAAGGCGATCAAGGAGTTGGCCGAAGGGATCGAAGCGCAGTTCCATCGTATTCAGTTCACCCCCGACCTGCTGCCCGCCGACATCACCGGCACTGAGATCTATCGCCCGGAAACCGGCAGTTTCGTGTTCCAGCAGGGGCCGATCTTCCACAATCTGGTACTGGCCGACGAAATCAACCGTGCCCCGGCCAAGGTCCAGTCGGCCTTGCTTGAAGCGATGGCTGAGCGTCAGGTCAGCGTAGGCCGCAGCACCTATGAGCTGTCGCCGCTGTTTTTGGTGATGGCCACGCAGAACCCCATCGAACAGGAAGGCACCTACCCGCTGCCCGAAGCGCAGCTCGACCGGTTCCTGATGCACGTCAAGATCGGCTTCCCGGACGCCGCTGTCGAGCGCCGCATCCTGCAGCAAGCCCGCGGCGAAGCACTCAATGGCGAAACCAAGCCCGAGCGCCGGGTCAGTCAGCAGGCCATCTTTGCTGCGCGTAAGGAAATCCTCGGCCTGTACATGGCCGATGCCGTGGAGGAATACCTGGTGCAACTGGTGATGGCCACGCGCACCCCTGCCAAGTTCGACCCGGAAATGGCCGAGTGGATCGCCTATGGCGCCAGCCCCCGTGGTTCCATCGCCCTGGACCGTTGTGCCCGAGCCCATGCCTGGTTGGCCGGTCGCGATTTTGTCAGCCCGGAAGATATCCAGGCGGTGCTGTTCGACGTGCTGCGTCACCGCATCATCCTGTCGTTCGAGGCCGAAGCCGCCGGTGTCGACCAGGACCGCGTGGTGCAACGCATTCTCGACGTCGTTGCCGTCGCTTGAAGTCGATGAACGCAAGCGATGGCATCCGCGTAACCCTCAGTGAATTGATTGAGATGCGCCACCGCGTGCGTGAAGTGCAGTTGTTCTCCACGCCTGGCCAGCGTAGCCCGCTGGTGGGCCTGCATCACTCCAAGCTGCGCGGGCGTGGCGTCGATTTCGACCAGGTGCGCGTGTACCAGGCCGGCGACGACGTGCGCACCATCGACTGGCGCGTGACGGCGCGTACCCAGGAGCCGCACACCAAGCTGTTCCACGAAGAGCGCGAACGGCCGATTTTCATCATGGTCGAGCAAAGTTGCCGGCTGTTTTTCGGCTCGGGGCAAATGTTCAAGTCGGTGCTCGCCGCCCAGGCCGCCAGCCTGATCGGCTGGGCCGCCCTAGGCCATAACGACCGGGTGGGCGGGCTGGTGTTCGGCGACAATGAGCACTACGAGATCAAGCCACGGCGCAGCAAGCAAAGCCTATTGCAACTGCTTAACCGGCTGGTGCGGGTCAACCAGAGCCTGGATACCGAGCGTCAGCCGGAAGCGGATGCCCTGGGCATGGCCTTGCGCCGTGGCCGCGAGGTACTGCGCCCGGGCAGCCTGGTGGTGGTGATCTGTGATGAACGCGCCCTCACCGAAGGCGCCGAGCAACAGCTGAGCCTGCTGGCGCGCCATTGCGACCTGCTGTTGTTGCCAATCTCCGACCCGTTGGACCACGCCCTGCCCGCCGCCGGGCTGCTGCGTTTCGCACAAAGAGGTGCGCAACTGGAACTGGACACACTGAACATCGACCTGCGCCAGGCCTACAAGGCCCAAGCCGAAGCGCGTATCGCCCGCTGGGAACTGCTCGCGCAGAAACTGCGGCTGTTGTTGATGCCCTTGAGCACCCAGAGTGAAATGGTCGAGCAACTGCGCGAATACCTCAACCCGCAACGCCCGGTTAAAAAACCATGAGCAGCCTGGACCAACTGCAACCGCTGATTGCCCCGCCCGCCATTGGCTTCTGGCCACCTGCGCCGGGCTGGTGGCTGTTGCTGCTGGTGATCCCACTGCTCGGTTGGGGCTTGTGGTGGCTGCGTCGTTTCCTGCCGGCCCGCCGCCCCGTGGCCCGTGCCGAACAACCGCTGGACCCGTTGCGTATCGCCGCCCTGGCCGAGTTGGCGTTGATGCCCAAGCCCTACGACGGAGCGCCAGCGGGCGCCTGGTTGCAGCAACTCAACGGCCTGCTCAAGCGCCTTTGCCGTAATGACTACCCTTATAGCCAGAGCCACACCCTCAACGGGCGCAAATGGCTGGCCTTCCTGGATAACCGCTGCCCCGCCGCCGGCCTGACGCGCTGGATGGTGTTGGTGGAAGGCGCCTACAAGCCCGAATGCAAGCTCGACGACAAAGCCATCGCCGGTCTCACCCAAGCCGTCGACACCTGGATTCGCAAACATGTTTGAGTTCGCCTGGCCGTGGATCTTCGTCCTGTTGCCACTGCCCTGGATCATGCGCCTGGTGCTGCCCGTGGCCGACAGCGGCGAACCGGCGCTCAAAGTCAGTTACCTCAGTGACCTGGAAGGCTTGGCCCGCCGTCGTGCCCGGGTCAACCTGCCCGGCTGGCGCCAGCAAGCCCCATTCGTGGTGCTGTGGCTGCTGCTGTTGACCGCCGCCGCCCGCCCGCAATGGCTGGGCGAACCCTTGCCGATTGCTGCCAGCGGCCGGGATTTGCTGGTGGCGGTGGATGTCTCCGGCTCCATGGACTTTCCCGACATGCATTGGCAGGACGAAGACGTCAGCCGCCTGGCCCTGGTCAAGCACCTGCTGGGAGACTTTCTGGAGGAGCGTGAAGGTGACCGCGTGGGCCTGATCCTGTTCGGCAGCCAAGCCTACCTGCAAGCGCCCCTGACCTTTGACCGCCGCACCGTGCGCACCTGGCTGGATGAAGCGCGCATCGGCATTGCCGGCAAGAACACCGCCATCGGCGACGCCATCGGCCTGGCCCTCAAGCGTCTGCGCCAACGCCCGGCGCAAAGCCGTGTGCTGATCCTGGTCACCGACGGCGCCAACAACGCCGGGCAGATCGACCCGTTGACCGCCGCGCGCCTGGCGGCCGAGGAAAGCGTAAAAATCTACCCCATCGGCATCGGTGCCGACCCCGAGCAAACCGGCTCCCTGGGCATCCTTGGCGTAAACCCGAGCCTGGACCTCGACGAACCGGCGCTCAAGGCACTGGCCGAGGCCACCGGCGGCCAGTATTTCCGCGCCCGGGACGGCGAGGAACTGCTGAAGATCAAGGACACCCTCGACACCCTTGAACCCGTGGAGCAACAACCCACCCAGGCCCGCCCGGCTCAGGCGCTATACAGCGGCCCATTGGCCTTGGCGTTGGTGTTGAGCCTGTTGCTGGTGATCCAGGAACGCTGGCCGAACAACGCTTTGCAACGAGCCTTCAATAGGCTATCGAGCAGGGGCATCTTTTTGCAGCAACACCCTGAATGGCGCCAGCGCCTACAGCGCCTGCGCTTGCGGAGGCGTCGATGATCGCGCTGTGGCCGCACTGGTTGCGCCCCTGGTGGCTATTGCTGCTGCCCCTGCTTGGCTGGTTGCTGTGGCAGCTATGGCATCGGCAAAAGCGCGCCGGGCGCTGGCAGATGATTCTGCCGCCGGCGTTCCATGCCGAGTTGCTCAGTGGTGGCAATGGCCGCGAGAGTAAATCGCCATGGGTGGTGCTCGGCATCGCCTGGCTGTTGGCCGTGCTCGCGTTGCTGGGCCCCAGTTGGCAACGGGTTGAACAGGCCAGCCAGAAACCTTCCGACCCCCTGGTGGTGCTGCTGGAACTGACCCCGGAAATGCTCGCCACCGACAGCCCGCCCAACCGCCTGGAACAGGCGCGGCGCAAGCTGTATGACTTGCTGCAAGCACGCACCGATGCGCAAACAGCCATCATCGTGTATGCCGGCAGCGCCCATACTTTGGTACCGCTGTCCGATGACCTGGCTACCAGCCGCAACCTGTTGGAAGCCCTGCGCCCATCGATCATGCCCGAGCCCGGCCATCGTGCCGATCTGGCCGTGGAAAAAGCCCTGGGCCTGCTCAAGCAAGGCGGTCTCGGCCAGGGGCGCCTACTGCTGGTCGGTTCCTCACTGTCCAAACAAGAGCGCCAAGGCATCCGCCTGCAACTGCAAAGTGCCCAGGCTCCAACGTTGTCGATCCTCGGCATCGGCAGTCGCGAAGGCACGCCGGTGACGCAGGAGAGCGGCGAATTCCTCAAGGACGACCAGGGCGCGATCCTGGTGCCGCGTCTCGACAGCCCGACCCTCAAGGCGTTCGCCAGCGAAATGGGCGGCCGCTACCGTGCGGCACGCCTGGATGACAAGGACCTGCGCCAACTCGGCATGCTCGACAGCGCTCAAGCCCTGCGCGACGACGGCCAACGGCTGCGCCTGGACAGCTGGGCCGACCAGGGTTACTGGCTGCTCTTGCCGTTGTTGCTGCTGGCCGCGTGCGCCGGGCGTCGCGGCTGGCTGTTCTGCCTGCCCTTGTTGCTGATGGGCGCGCCGCAACCCAGCTACGCCTTTGGGCTGCAGGACCTGTGGCTGCGCCCCGACCAACAAGGCCAGTACCTGCTCAAGCACAAACGCCCAGCCGAAGCCGCCGAACACTTCCAGGACCCGCAATGGCAAGGCGTTGCGTTGTATGAAGCCGGCAATTACGCCGAGGCCATCAAGCGGTTTGCCCAAGGCAGCGACGCCTATTCTCACTACAACCGCGGCAATGCCCTGGCCAAGGCCGGTGAACTTGAGGCGGCCCTTGATGCGTATGAACAAGCCCTGGAAGCCCAGCCCGATTTGCAGCCCGCGCTGAAAAACAAAGCCCTGGTTGAAGCGCTGATGCAGGAGCAAGCGCAGCCCGAGCCGGACCCGCCCGCAAAAAACGCAGATGACGAAACCGCCCAACCCGGCCAAACTGCGCAACCGGGCACCAGCGCGCAAACGGCCCAGGGCGGCGAGCAATCGTCCCACGGCCAGGGCGAAGCCGGCACGGGTGAGACCCAGGCCAACGCCCCGCCACAGGCCGGTGGCAATGAAGTGCCAGGCAGCGAACTGGGTGACGAGCAAACCACCACGCCGCCACTACGCCCTGCCGACACGCGCCTGGAAGGCGAGCGCCGCCAAGCGCTGGAGCAATGGTTGCAGGAAATCCCGGACAACCCCGGCGAGCTGTTGCGCCGCAAATTCTGGTACGAACAGCAACAACATCAGGACACCACTCGATGAGCCGCCGCACTACCCTTTTGCTCCTGCTCGCGTTGTCGGCAGGCCACGCCCAGGCGGCGGACCTGGTCGCCAGCGTAGACCGCAGCCGCCTCAACTCCGGGGAAACGGTGGAGCTGACGGTGCAATCCAGTGATGTAACCCAGTTTGGCAAACCGGACCTGTCGCCCCTGGACGCGCAGTTCGAAGTCAGCGGCACCCGCCAGATCAACCAACTCACCACGCTGGACGGCGACAACCACGCCACCACCCGCTGGATCATCACCCTGTTGCCCAAGGTAAACGGCAACGTGGTGATCCCGCCGCTGCAGGTGGGCGCACTCAAGACCCAGCCGATCACCCTGCAAGTGGTGGAAAGCGCCAGCCAGAACACCAGCGCCGAACTGGCCCCGGTGTTCATCGAAGCCAGCCTCGACCAGACCAGCGTGTACGTGCAGGCCCAGGCCCTGTTGACCGTGCGCGTCTACCACTCGGTGTCGCTGTATGACGACAGCAGCCTCACGCCCTTGCAGATACCGGATGCACGTGTCGAACAACTGGGCGAATCACGCACCTATGAAAAGGTCATCAACAGCATTCGCCATGGCGTGATCGAAACCCGCTACGCCCTCTACCCGCAACACAGCGGCGCTGTGGTGATTCCGGCGCAGACCTTCAGCGCTACCCTGGTGGAATCGCGACCGCCCCAGGAAAACACCCTGCAGGGCACCAAGCCGGGCAAGATGATTCACGTTAGCTCAGCGCCCCTGCCCTTGACGGTCAAACCCAAACCGGACGCCTACCCCGCCGACACCCCCTGGTTGCCCGCGCGCAGCCTGACCTTGAGCGAAGGCTGGAACCCCACGCCGGACCACGTGCAAGTCGGCGACTCTCTGACCCGCAGCCTTACCGTGGAGGTCGAAGGCCTGTCCAGCGCACAACTGCCGGCGCTGCCCGGCACCGAGGTCAACGGCCTGCGCCGCTACCCCGACCAACCAGTGATGGCTAACCGTACCAGCGACCGCGGCCTGACCGGCAGCCGTGAAGACCGCGAAGCCCTGGTGCCGACCCGCGCCGGCGAACTGGAACTGCCCGCCGTGGAAGTGGTGTGGTGGAACACTCACGAAGATCATCTGGAACGCACCAGCCTGCCGGCGCGCACCGTGCACGTGGCGGTGAACCCCAGCCTGGTGGTGGACACACCGGCGACACCGACGATCATCACCGCCCCCGACGATGACCGCCTGTGGCTGTGGCAACTGAGCACACTGATACTGGCCTGCACCACCCTGCTGGGCTTTGGCCTGTGGTGGCGCGCACGCCGGCAACCGGCGGTACAACGCGCCGCGCAAACCGGTCCCAGCCCACGCACCCTGCTCGACGACCTCAAGCGCGCCACCCAGGCCAACGACCCCCACGCCACCCGCCAGGCCCTCGACGCCTGGGCGCGGCAACAACCCGAAACCCTGGCCGACATGGCCGCACGGTTTGTGCCGCTGTCAGATGCCCTGGATGGCCTGAATGGCGCGCTGTACAGCGAAAGCGGTCAATACTGGTTGGGTGATGACCTGTGGCGAGCGATCAAAGCCATCCCCGTGGCCGAACGCGAGCAAGACCCGGCCACCGACACCACCAGCTTGCCGCCGCTCTACCCCAAGTAACCCCCGAGCCTGCTCGTTCCCACGCTCTGCGTGGGAATGCCGCCCCGGACGCTC
>NZ_MPOR01000098.1:0-634 GCF_001896155.1 Pseudomonas sp. FSL W5-0203 | reverse complement strand
CGACTGGTTTGCGCGACCAATGCTGTCGGTGAAAGCGAGCGTTATCGGTACGACGATCAGCACGTCATTCTTGAGCGGCAGTTGGCCGGTGGGGCGAGTTTCTATTGGGAATGGGAACACGCGGGCAAGGCGGCGCGCTGCGTCCGGCATTGGGCGAGTTTTTCGCAGATGGACACGCGTTACGCCTGGGGCGATGACGGGCGCGTCACCGTGCATAACGCCGATGGTAGCCAGGAAGTCTATGTCCATGACGACCGGGCGCGCTTGGTGCAGCGCATCGATCCGGATGGCGCTCAGCATTACAAATCCTACGATGCCAAGGGCCGGCTGACCGTCGAGCAAGACCCGATGGGCGCGGTGACGGCCTATCAATATGACGACGCCGGACGCTTGGTGGCGCTGTTTCCGGGGGATGATGAGCCGACTTCCTACGAACATGACAACGGTTTTGTTCGGGTTGTCAGGCGTGGGGAGGCGGTCTGGAAATATGAGCGCAATGTTCAGGGCGATGTCATCCGCAAGATTGACCCGGATGGCAATTCGACTGACTACAGCTATGACAAACATGGGCAATTAGTTGGGGTTTGGTATCCCGACAGCAGTTGCCATCGGCTGGTGTGGAACGAACGCGGGC